>JBCCBR010000062.1:0-11280 GCA_039033935.1 Verrucomicrobiota bacterium | reverse complement strand
GACTGACTGTGAGAGTGCAACGATTACGACATGAACCACCCGCTTGACCATTGTGTCCACTACGGAGAGTTCGGAGTTGACGAAGACCCGGCCGACGTCGCTGACGTCCAGCTGGAGCTTCTGCCCGACAAAGTGCAAGTGTTGCGATCGAAGCTGAGTCGGAAAGCAAAAGCAGAACCAAAGTTCCGCTTCTATGCGCTGTATGACCGGATCTACCGGAAAGACGTGCTCGAAGCGGCGTGGAAACACGTTGGCCGGAAAGGAAAAGCACCCGGAATCGACGGAGTGAAAGCCGAGGACGTGCTCGCGAGTGAAAACGGAGTGAGAGAACTCACCTCCGAGCTTCACGAAGAGCTGCGAACCAAACGCTATCGCCCCGCCCCGATAAAGAGAGTGTATATCCCCAAAGCTGACGGCAGCATGCGACCACTGGGCATCCCCACTCTGAGAGATCGGGTGGTGCAGATGGCGGTGGTCCTGATACTGGAGCCCATCTTTGAGGCGGATTTCCTGGACAGCTCCCACGGTTTTCGACCGGGGCGCCGGGCGCATGACGCGCTCGACCAGATCCGTAAAGAACTCAGAGCAGGGCGAAACTCGGTCTACGACGCCAACCTGAAAAGCTACTTCGATACCATCCCGCATGATAGGCTACTGGCCTGCGTGCGGATGCGGGTAGCGGATCGAAGCGTGCTGAAATTGATCGAGAGATGGCTCGCGTGCCCGGTCATCGAGTGCGCTGAGGACAGTGATAAACCCGGTCCGCCGAGAGCGAGCCGCTCCGGAACGCCACAGGGAGGAGTGATCTCGCCATTACTTGCGAACCTCTACCTGCACTGGCTGGACAAGCGGTTCCACCATGCGGATGGACCTGGAAGCTGGGCCAATGCGAGGATCGTTCGTTATGCGGACGACTTTGTGGTGCTGGCGCGGTATCAAAGCGGTCAAATCGAGCGATGGCTTGAGGAGACCCTCGAAGACTGGATGGGTCTGACGATCAACCGGGAGAAGTCCCGAGTGGTCGAAGTGGGGAGAGGCGAGGCGTTGAGCTTCCTTGGGTTCACGATGAGGTATGATCGCTGCCTTCACGAGAAGGGGCGAAAGTATCTGAATGTGGTGCCCTCGAAGAAGTCGCTTCAGAAAGCCAGAGATGCGATCTTTGCGAAGACCGGTCCGAAGAAGTGTTATAAGCCGACTCCTGAAGTCGTGGCCGACCTGAACAGGTATCTGCGCGGCTGGGAAGGTTACTTCGACTACGGTTACCCGAGGAAAGCGTTTCGCGATCTGGGCTACTACGCGCGAAGCCGGATGGTTCGCCATCTCAATCGCCGAAGTCAGCGGAAGTATCACCGGCCGCATGGTGTGATGAGCGATTACCAGTATCTGAAGGAATTGGGGATGTACTGGCCGTGAAGAGGAATGCTCACAGGAGAGCCGGATGCGGGAAATCCGCACGTCCGGTTCGATGAGGGGGAGCAGTGGGAATGGGTCCGTCCCGCCCACTGCTCTCTACTCTACTGCGAGCCCCTCCGAAGCCAACTCCAAAGAATCAGCATCCTCCGTGCCTTCACCCCCTTCGTGTGAGCCTCAACCCAACCTCCCGCATTCACCCCTTCGGCCGTGCCAACACCGCCCCAATAAGAATCAGAGTCACAAAACCCCACAGCACACTGAAGAAGATTGCTGAGATCCGAAAAATATCGGCTCCGTTTTCACTGCGGAGCGCGAGATCGGGAAGGATAAAAAAGTTAGCGAGCGTCTGTATCACCAGCAGAGCAAGAGAGGCACCGGCGTAGGCGAGAATCCACAGGTTGCTCCGATTGCGGCCGAGATTAAAACAGCAAACAACAGTAAAACTATTCCAGCGAGAAGGCCGGGAGCGATTGAGACGAAGACAGTGATGAAGTTGAAGCTCATGGTGGGTCTTTTTGAATTCAGGCGGGAGGAGTGATATGCGGTTCGTGCCGCAGAGAGTTTGCGTAATGGTTACCGAGCAGGAATAAGCTGAACGGTCTTTTTGAGTAGCGTCAATTTTGGTCCTTCGATAATAGCCAAAGCGCGGAGCAGTTCTGCTGGTTTGCGTGTAAGAGGGTGATCGATCAAGTAGGATCCTGTCGATGAAATAGAGAAAGATCTGGTCCGTGAATCGCTCCGACGATCGCGAGATGGGAAAGCGATCACTTTTCGACCTCAATATCTGAGGTGTGGAGGATGACGTAGATCGCATCGGTCGGCACGGTGAAGGTGCCTTCAATATCAGAGGTTTCGACAGGGTAGCCCTCCATGTCGAGGACGGTTGCTTTGTTGAGCTGCTCGTTGTCTATTTCAACGGTTACTTCGCTGTTGGCGATTCGCCACGGGGGGCGTCCGAGTTGGAGAATCCGTTCGCCATCCACTTCGTAGGCGTTGTCGCCTTTGCCAACCTGAAAAGTCGCGTCTTCGGTCTGGTATCCGGTTAAGCGATTCACGGTGACGACTTGGAGCAGGATTTTTGTGCTTTCCGAAAGGGGGGCTTCGTCGAGGGAGACGAGGTTGATGGTCGCGTACTTGTTCGTGCTCGTGATGATGCAGTCGGACAGAGTGAACTGACCACCGTTGCGAGCGAGGAAGCCGGTCACGCCCTGAGCGCGCGGGGCATTCATCTTGCAGACCTCGTCACGATAATCCCAGATGAGCTGTTCCGTGGTGCTCTTGATTTCGCCTGCCTCGGGATCGAAGTAATTGCTAAGATCGCTGATCTGATCCGGCTGGGCTGCTTCAGTGATCGCGGAACGAACAGGTCCGATGAGGAAGGCGGCGCGATTGATCTCGTCGGTTTCTGCTGTCCAGCCGGGTGCGAGATCGGGGAGTTCGCGCTGATCGCCGTAGGTTTCGTCGTCGGTGATGCGGGGCACCTCGCGTCTCCAGATCTTGGAAAGGGGCCGAGACTCGATCACGACCGGAGGGGCCTCGGTGAGATCGCCGCGGCGGTAGAGCAGAGCATTTGCGGGGAAGCCAGCCATCACGGCTGGGTAACAAATGTTCCACTTGTGCATCGCGAGCTGGCCGTCGGGCATTCGCCAGTACGGGCGGAGCGGGTCGGTTTCGTAGCGCGGGGTTTGGCACGAGAACCAGCAAATTCCATCGACGCCATTGAGACTCTGGTAGGCGGCGATGAGAAAGGGACCTTCGCTCTGGTATCGGTTAGGATTTTTCCAGGCGGTCTCAGTGGCGATGAAGGGGAAGCCGACCCCTTGCTTCCAGTTCGTCGACATTTCGAACGGTTTGGGCAGGACGGACTCGTTTACGAGGTAGTGACCGGGATCAATCCGAAAATGATCATTCTCGCCCTGGTGCTGAAAGTCGGAGCCGACGTATTCGTTTTCGGCCTCAAAGTCGAGGGCTTGGTAGGTCCAGCGTTCGATTGCTTTGAGTCGGCCGTCATTGGCGGTGCGCCAGTTGGTCGCGTTGAGGAGTTGCTCGCAGCCAACCGTTTCGCGAAGGTGGCGGCCCATCTCGGCGTAGAAGTCGCGCTGAAACGTGCCGAGGAATTCGGTCTGATCTCGGATCCGTTTCTCCATTCCGCCCTCCCAGTCCTGGGTCAAAAAGAAAATATCAAAGACCCCGGCGATACCTGCTTCGCGATCATCGTGATCATGAGGGCGCGTCTCGCCCCAACTTGCGAATGCCTCGCCGACCGATCCGTAGTGCTCGGCGAGCCACTTGCTGAAGTGCTCCGCGAGTCGAAGCTTCTGTGGCTCGGCCATTCTCTGGGAGGCCCAGAAGAAGAGGGAATCTTCGTTTTGCACCTGAAGGAAAGCGACCGTCGGATCCTTCGCGATGGGCAGACCGGTGTGTGGATTTTCCATGGTGTAGAAGCGCCGCGTCCACTCCCGATAAGCAGCCTGAAGATAGGGGTCGACAAAGAGCGCTCCGACCGCGGGCTGCTTTCCTCCGAGAAGGCCCCAGCTCTCGGGGATGTCGAAGTGCGCGTAGTAGGGAGAAATCAGCACATAGATCCCGGCTGCCTTGGCCGCAGCGATGAAGCGATGGCAGCCTTCGATCATTTCGAGATCGAGGTCGTCGATCGAGTCGCCTTCACTTCGGTTGACAATGGTGACGTGAAGACGAGTCAGGTTTACGCCAAGCTTGGCGAGCCAGCGGCAGTGTTCGTCCATCTGCGCTGGCGTGAATTTCCAGGCATCAGTGCCGACTGCCCAGAAACGGATCGGCTCTCCATCCCCACGAACCAGGGAATTTCCGTCCTCAGAAGTGCGGATGAATCCCGACTCGCCCGAAGTAGCCTCGTTGAGATGGCGCAAGTCCAAGAGCGCCTCGTCCGAAAAAGGATCGGGCTTCTGGACGAAGGGCCACGAGTTGGACTCGTCGAGCACTCTCTCCGCCGACTGGAGAGAGCACCAAAGAGAGAGTCCTGAGGTGAGGAGGAAAATGAATACCCGGCGCATGGGCCGAGCGTAGGGTTAGCTCCGCTATTTGGCGAGATTAACACGGATCAATTCAGCATCATTCCGCAGAAAAGCAGATTCCTGGGCAAAGGCGGGTGCGGTCCAGACAACGGGGCGACCGAAGGCTTCGTTAGTCGGCTCGAGCAGGTGAGCTCGACTCACTTCGCGATACCCTTCCGGAGTCATCTCCGCAATGATGAGATGGCCGGTTTCGGCCCAGATGAAGAAGAGGCCGCTGGATTCGTGATGGGTGAGAAACGCGGTGCCGTGCCGAGCCCGTCGCTCTGGGGTCTCGGTCCCGAGAGTCGGCAGGGTCGTGGACCAGAGTCTCTCGCCGGTCTCGAGCCGGGCCGCGGTGAGGTTGCTGGTATCGATGTCGCAGCCGTAGATGATGCCGTCGACGATGAGTGGAGTGACGTTTGCAGCGAAAAGAGCCTCTTTCGGCTTGGCCTTCCAGAGGATCTTTGCGGCTGGTTTTTCCTGGTCGAGCTCGATGGCAGCTCCGACCCGACCGATCCCACTTGCGAAAAGCAGATTCCCCTCAATCTGGGGTGCCATGATCGACATGCCGTAGCTCGGCTGGAGTGGAAGGTCCCAATAAACCGATCCGTCCTCAGGGTTGAGGGAATTGATTGCAGAGGGATGCCAGATCAGAAGCTGATTGACGCCTCCGGCTCGGATCATCGTGGGAGGGCAATAGCCTGGCTCGGCTGCACTGAGAGCCCGCCATTTTTCCTCTCCGGTGTTGGCGTCAAAGGCGACTGCGACGCTGCCTTCTCCGCCGACCACCGCATAGAGCGTGTCACCGATGATGAGGGGGTGCATGGAGAAGCCCCAGATCGGAGATTCGATGCTGTATTTTTCCTTCCAATCTTGCTCCCAGATGAGGTCTCCCGTTTCCGCGTCGAGGCAGACGAAGCGTCCCTCGGCGCCAAGTGAGTAAAGCTTCCCCTTGGAATAAGTGGGAGTGCTGCGCGGGCCTCCCGGGTAGGACAAATTGTAGGGTTGCTCGTAGGCGTGGGTCCAGAGCAGCTCTCCGGTTTCGAGGTCGAAGGCATGGACACGTTCCTGCCCTTTGAGCGGAGTCCGACTTCCCGGATTATTGGTGATTTCACCCTCTTCGAGTAAATAGTCACTTAGGAAGACGCGACCGTCGGCAACGGTTGGGGAGCTGTAACCAAGCCCGACATCGGCACGCCAGAGGATTTCGGGACCTTCTTCAGGAAATTCGGTGAGAACACAGCATTCGCTCCAGCGCCCATCTCGGTCGGGACCGAGCCACTGAGGCCAGTCTTCCGCGAATGTGGCGGTGGTAAGGAGGGTGGTGAGAAATGCGGTGAGTGCTTTCATGCGTTGGAAAGTGCGAGATTTGTCCGAGTTCTTGGTTTGTAGCTGCGTTTGCGAAAACGTGGCTGGGTTTGGTGTCGATTGTCCTTTGTCCTTTGTCCTTTGTCCTTTGTCGTTCTTGGTTTGTAGCCGCGTATGCTAAAACGTGGCCGGGTTCAGCGTCGGTTGTCGGTTGTCCTTGGTCTTCCGCCTTCGCTGAAGCTACGGGTGGGCTTGCTGGCGCGATCTTGGTTAAATGGGATGGGCGAAAGGTGCGACTAACTATCTGACGTTTGGACGAGGGCTTTGTTGGGAGTTTACGGGATCAGTGATGGAATTGGCCCGTGAAGGAGACGAGTCATGATGAGAGCGCTGCCGGTACGAATTGCGATAAAGCTGATGCTGGCAGCAAGGCCGATGAGGAGGCCACGCCCAAATGGCAGATCGCAGACGAAGCAGGAGAGTTTTCCGGCAATGAGGCTGGCGCCGAGCAGGGCGACCAGCATCTCCCATGACAGCAACGAAGGGACAAAGACGCTCCCACCGCAAACGACGATGACCGCCACTATGGTGACGGCGATGGTTCCCCAAAAATCGATATTGAACCGATCGCCTTCGACCCAGCAGCGGACTAGGTGAGTGCAGGGAATGCTCAGAAGCCAAGCCAGTCCGGTGAGGCCTCTGCCGGTGATCGAGTCCATCTTCCGCGACTGCTGCTCTGGTCGGATCACCTCACTTCGCAGCAACTTTTTTCTTGGCTGTCTTTTTCTTCGCAGTCGCCTTCTTGGTGGCGGCTTTTTTCTTCGGCTCGCGAGGTGGGAACTCCCAGCCGAGCATGCGTTTGCCGGTGGTGTTGCAGGTCAGAGCTGCCTTGAACGGACGGCCTTTTTTGCTGATCCACTTGTCGATCACGTCGGTTTTTCCCTCGGTAAAATACTTCAGAGCCTGCTCCCGAGGGATTTCGTATTTGCACATCTCACGGGAGAGGCGGCCCTTGCAACCATCGCCGAGGATGCGCACGTCGCAGACGTAGCTGTGGGGAGTGACGTGGATTTTGCCATCTTTGCAGAGGGGGCAATCGCAGAGCACATCGCCCTCCTCGAGCGCTTCGGCCTCGGCCTCTTCCTCAGGCGTCTTCTCGAAGACAAAACCTGCTTTGAGGCCGGTCTTCTTGTCTTCCTGCAGCTCGATCGCCGCATCAAAGGGCTGCTTGAAGCGATTCACAAAGCCGGTCAGAGGACCAACCATTCTCGTGGTGAGGAGAGTCTTTGCCTCTTCCTCGGAAAGTGGGCGACTCGCGACGACTTTGGAGAGGGAAAATTTGCAATCCGGCTCAGCGCACTTGTAGCGGCCGTCGTCCTGTCCCAGCGTTGGGACATTGCAGACCGGGCAGGGGACTTCGAACTCCGGCCACTCTCGCTCGAGGGCGGTCCGAGCATACTCTTTTGCGGTGTCGACCACATTCCCAGTGAGCGATTTGATCTCGCTCATGAAGTTGGCGCGCTGAAACTCGCCCTGCTCAATCTGCTTGAGTTTGTATTCCCATTCCCCGGTCATTTCGGGAGAAGTGAGAATCCCAATCTCCATATTTTCGAGCTGCTGGATCAGTCGAATCCCACGGGTCGTCACGAAGAAGTCGCGTCCGTCGCGAGTGACATACTTGTCGTTGATGAGCCCCTCGATGATCGAGGCGCGGGTCGCGGGGGTGCCAAGGCCACGCTCGCTCATGGCATCGCGTAGCTCTTCGTCGTCGACCCGTTTCCCGGCTGTCTCCATCCCGGAGAGCAGGGTGCTTTCGTTGTAGCGAGCCGGAGGGCGAGTCACTTTGTCGAGGATCTCGATTGCCTCGGTTTTGGCAGCTTCACCTTCCTGGACCGCGACGATTTCCTTGTCGGCACTGGCCTTTTTGCCGTCGTCGTCATCAGCCTGATCGGGGGTCTTCCCACCGACCTTTTTGCCGTAAACCGCGAGCCAGCCAGCAAAGGTGAGCACCTTGCCGTCGGTCTTGAAGGCGTCTTCACCGATCCGAGTGATGCGAGTGGTGTTCTCAAACTCCGCCGCCGGGTAGAAAGCGGCGATGAAGCGTCGCGAGACCATGTCGTAGAGTTTCTGCTCGGCTTCATCGAGGCTTTTCGGGATCTGGCCGGTCGGGATGATGGCAAAGTGGTCGCTGACTTTGGCGTCGTTGAAGATGCGCTTGTTGCCACCGTTGACCCAGCTCTCCGCCACGACTTTCGCAGCATGGCCGGGCAAGTCTCTGACCGTGGCGCTTTTCGCATCAGCGATTTTGCCGAGAGTCGAGATCGTGGTGCCGACGTAGTCGTTCGGCAGGTAGCGGGAGTCGGTTCGCGGGTAGGTCAGGACCTTGTGACGCTCGTAGAGAGCCTGGGCGAGTTGGAGGGTCCGCCGAGCGGAAAAGCCGAAGCGACTGTTGGCCTCTCGCTGGAGCGAGGTGAGGTCGTAGAGCTGCGGCGCTCCCTGCCGGGTCGGCTTTTTCTTCTCCTCGATCAGGCCGGGCTTGCCAGTGCAGCGGGCTACGATTGCCTCGGCCTCTTCGCGGTCCCAGAGCCGCTCAGCGCGGGCGTGAGGCTGGTCTTCGCTCTTTTTGAAGCTCTCATCAAACCAGCGGCCGAGATAGGTTCCGGCGGTGACGCCGAAGGTCCCATGCACCTCGAAGTAATCCTCGCTGACAAAGTCGGCGATCTCCAGTTCGCGTTCGGTGAGGAGGGCAAGGGTCGGGGTCTGAACACGACCGACCGGGGTTTTGTTGAAGCCACCGAACTTGCTGTTGAATGCCGTCATTGCCCGGGTCGAGTTGATCCCGACAAGCCAGTCTGACTCAGATCGGCAGTAGGCCGCATCGGCCAGAGGCTGCATCGACTCGCCGGAACGGAGGTCGGCGAAGGCCTGCCTGATCGCACCGTCGGTCATCGACTGCATCCAGAGACGGCGGGTTGGTTTATCGACACCAACAAACTGGATGATGTAGCGGAAGATCAATTCACCCTCGCGGCCGGCGTCACAGGCATTGATGATTTCCTCGACATCCTTGCGCTTGATGAGGCGCTTGAGGACGTTGAGCCGCGATTTCGAGCCTTTTTGTTCACTCGGCTCGAGGGCGAAGTGCTCGGGAATGACAGGGAGGCAGTCGAACTTCCAGGGGAGGCTCTTGCCATCGGGCGTGGTTGGCAGTGCCTGCTGGACGAGGTGACCAACCGCAGACGAGATCAGGTAGCGGTCGTTTTCGAAGTAGTCGTCTTTCTTTGAAAAAGGTCCCACTTCTTTATCTTTCCCGAGAACTCGTGCGAGGTCGGTGGCGACGCTTGGTTTCTCGGCGATGATGAGTGATTTGGCCATGTAGCGAAGTCGGGAAGGTTCAAAGTTCCCGGATGAAAGCGGCCAATGCCGCATGCCGGGCGAAAAGACTGATGGTGAAGGGAGTGCCTTGGTTTGGAGGTGTCGTCAAATGAGTTTCACAAAGTATTTGCCGGGGAGCTGTCGGATGAGGCGCTTCAATTCCAACTCGAGCAGAGCGGCAGAAGCCTTTCCGATGGGGAGGCCAGTGAGTTCGACGAGTTGGTCGAGGGATTGTTCAGTTTCGGAAAGCGCGTCAAACAAAAGTGTCTCGGTTTCTCCCAGTGCTACGGTCGGCTCCTGCGAATCGGATTTGTCGGGATTGTTTTCACCGAAATCGAGCGGCAGATCATTGATCCCGGCTCCCTGACCGGACCAGGACTGATTCATCTCGTCGAGGATGTCGTTTGCCGAGGTGACCAGATTGGCCCCTTGTTGGATCAACCGATGGCAGCCTTCCGAGGTGGGCCGGTCGATCGGACCGGGGACCGCAAATACCGTCCGACCATTCTCGAGCGCCTGGTTCGCCGTGATCATCGATCCACTCCGAGCGGGGGCCTCGACCACGAGTAGACCCTTGCTGAGGCCGGCAACGATCCGATTGCGCAGGGGGAAACTTTGCTTATCCGGCACGTAGAGCACCGGAAACTCGCTGATTAGGGCGCCAGCACGAGAGATCCGCTCTGAGAGTTCGGCGTTTTCGGGAGGGTAGAGGTGCCCGATCCCGGAACCGAGGACTGCGAGAGTGCGGCCGCCAGCGGCAAGTGCTGCCTCGTGAGCGGCTGTGTCGATTCCGCGGGCAAGGCCGGAGACGACGCAGAGACCTGCCCGAGCAAGCTGAAAGCTCAGCTTACGAGCTTGCTCTTTGCCATAGTGAGTGGTGCGTCGCGACCCAACAACGCCAATCGCAGCATCATCACCGGGGCGAATGGTGCCTTTTACATAGAGGAGAAAGGGAGGATCGTGAAGGGTGCGGAGACGGCTCGGGTAGGCGTCGTCTTCCAAAGTCAGAAGGTCGATCTCGTGCTCGGCAATGCGGCGCTGCTCTTCCGGCAAATCAATCCGATCTTCCCAGTTTGCAATCTGGGATGCCATGTCATCGCCAATCCCGGACACCCGGACCAGACTTTTGGGCGATGCCTTGAGGATGGCGACGGGATCGCCAAACTGCTCCATGAGGCGACGGACTCGGATTGGCCCGATCTTGGGGAGCAGGTTGAGAGCGAGGTAGGCTTCCCGCGAAGTCATCACGAGACGCTTAAGCCCTGCCCAGAGCCATGCAAGAAAAAAGTGTCAACCTGAACAGTTTTTCGCATCGAACGCGGGTCGACGTTGAATTTTTATCGATTTGCGATACGAGTCGGGATGTTCTGGCAGGGACATCCTCTATTGGCATCGGCCGACTCGGCTTTTCTGATCGGCGCTTCTATCCCGATCCTTCTGCTCCTGGGAGGCACGATTAAGTGTTTCCATTGTCTCTTCAGCGGTGAGTTTGAGCGCTGCTCGATTCTTTCTCTGACGCTGTTTATCACGGCCTGGTTTTGCAGCGCGATTTTGACAGCAGTTCAGAAAGTGGTCGGGGAAAACGAGATTGTTACTCTTCTCGTAGGTCTGGTCTATTTTTTCATTTTTGTGGCGGCGCTGATTCTCGGGATCATCGGGCTGATGCGGCTCGCGAGGCCGGAGCATCAGGCGAAGCGGGGCCGTGGCCAGGCGATCTGGGGAATTGTGCTCTCTTCAATTCTGATTGTGATCTATCTCGGGGCGGCAGTCTTCGCCGCAGCAGGTGAGTTGGGCAATCTCGCAACTGATCGCGGTCCCGTCGCGAGCGAAACCCACATCAACGAGGCGAGCAATATCCGCCTCGAAGCACCCGGGCATCCCTGGATGTCGCTCGATGTATCAAAAGTGAATCCCGATGCTGATGTCGTCTACCTTCGCAACGACCCGACCATGGTCTTCACGCTCATTGCCGAGCGCATCGGGACATCGAGTGGTTTCGACACGGAAGCTCTCGTCAAGTTCGCCAAGGAGCAGATGCAGATCGAAAGCCCTCAGGCCGAGTTCATCGATTTAGGTGAGGAAATTCGAAACGGGATTCCCTACACCACCTTTGTGACCGAGACGAAAAAGCGTCCCTTCGAAGGTGGCGTCG
>JBCCBR010000061.1:0-11350 GCA_039033935.1 Verrucomicrobiota bacterium | reverse complement strand
GGTGAGCACTCCTCCGTTATTGATGACAATAGTGACGTCTTTGGCAGTCTCCGCAGCTTTCTCGATCGTCGCTCCATCAGCGAGGTCAAGGTGCAGTGGGACAACCCGATCGCCGTGAGCCTTGACCAGTGGCTCAGCGGTCGAAAGATCTCTCACCCCAGCATAAACTTTCGCCGCGCCGTGCGCGATGAAAACGTCGACGTAGCTTTTTCCGATTCCGCGATTCGCTCCGGTGACGAGAGCGATTTTTCCTTCGATTGCCTGACTCATGGGAGATCCGACGCATTTTTACCGATCCATTTACAGCTCGTGATGGCTTTTCAGCCAATTGGGCCGACAAGCTTGTGCGGATTGCCGCATCATTCTTGCATTACCGAGCAATTTGGACCTGTGGATTCTCGAATATCAATCGTCCCAAGTCTGCAGGAATCCGACACTCCGAAAGAGTTTTGCAAGAGACTCCGTATCGTTCGTCAAACCGCCACGGCAAACTGCGCCCGCCTGCCACCTTCCAAATCTGAATCAGTCCAACACCCATGAACCGTCCTCTCAAAATTCTCACCCTCAGCCTCGGAGCATCTCTCTGTTTTCTGAATGGCTTCGGCCAGTCTTTTCTCCCCGAGGCAGAGCCAGCCGAAGCGCTTACCGCGCAGCGCTACCCGCAGAGCTTCAGCAGCGATGCCCCATTTACTCCGAGATCGCCGATCCTCCTCGAATTCAACGCGCCGGTTTCGACGAACGATGCGGCTGGCGCGATTTCTTTCTACGACGAAGCCCGCGAGCGAACTTTCCCGGTCAATGTTTCGCGACCAAGTGACGCTTTGGTCCGGGAATTGAAAAGGCAGCCGTCAAGCTCGGTGGGACCGAGCGAGCATTATCTGGTGGTGACTCCGCAGGCTCCTCTTCCACTCGGCGGCACCTATCATTTGCACATTCGCCAAGGTCTCCGCAGCAGTGATGGGGGACATCGCCTCGCGGAGAGTCAGCTAACCTATCTTTCCCGGCTGAATGCGTTTGAGATCAACAGTGTCGAAGCCTCGGCCGCATTTAACGAGTCACTCCGTCTTCGCATCTACCACAACAAAGCAAAGTTCGCGCTCGACTTTGAGGACGAAAAGCTTCTCGAGAGCGTGACCGTCTCTCCGTCAGTCGAGAACCTGTCCGTCAGCACGGCGTGGCAACAGGTAGTGGTCGAGGGAGACTTTGAGTTTGGCCGGGATTACACCGTCACGGTCAATCCGGGCTGGGTCGCCCGTGACACCACCCAACTGACGCAGCGCTTCATCGATACGGTGCGCTTCGAACCCCGGCCCGGTTATGTCGCGCTGCCAACATTTGCGGCGACTCAACACGCCGGGGGCCATCGTGGCTTCCAGGTTGAGTCGGGTAACTTGACCGGAGTCCGGACTCGCATCAAATCGCTGGAAGGGGATCGCCTTTTCCAAGCATTGCGTGACTACGACGATCAGTATGAAGGTTGGGGCGAAGGTCAGAACACCCTGCCCTTTGCAACGATCCCAGGCGAGACGATCCACGATGTTTTTCATCCTGCGACGGTGGAGCTCAACGAATCCGATACGCTCGACCTGAGATGGGATGATCTCGCGGGGGGAGCTGAGACCGGAGCCTTTTACCTCAGCGCCGAAGGGCAATCCATCACCGCCGAAGAGAAACGCGTTGGTGCCCACTCGATCATTCAGCTGACGGATATTGGCCTCGCCTGGAAGCAGTCGAAAAACGAGATCCTGCTCTACTCTTTCTCGCTGGATAGCGGTTCGCCTTTGCCGGGCACTTCTTTCCGACTCGTCGACGAGAATCTTGACACCCAATCCGAGACGCTCGCGGATGCTCGTGGGATTGCCCGCCTGCCACACTTTCGTCTCATCGAAGACGAAAATCCGGAGCGCTTTTTTCTCGAAGCCCAGCTCGATCAAGATCGCTACGTGATGCGTTTTTGGGGAGACCCTGATAATGTCGGTCTCTGGAATTTCCCAATCGATCAGCGCTACGAGTCGGTCGTCGCGGGAGAGTCCCGCACCCTCATCTTCGCCGACCGCAATGTCTACAAGCCGGGCGAAACGATTCAGGTGAAAGGGATCTCTCGGCTCATTGACGAGGGGAGTCTGCTCGGCGCAAACGCAAATGAAGCGAGGCTGCGGCTCTTCGACGCTCGCAATCGTCGGCTTGAGGAGAGGACCATCACCTTGAGCTCGAATGGAAGTTTCGATGAAAGCTTCACCCTCCCATCGACCGGACTCGGCTACCACACGATCGAGCTCGATTTTAATCCTGTAGCCGGCGAGAACCGCGACTGGAGACTGGTGCACAGCACCTCAGTTTCAGTTGAGGAATATCGGGTCAACACCTTCGAAATCGATATCGATATGCCCGATCGGCTTCCCTACGAACCGAGTTTTACGATTCCGCTGTCCGCGAAATATTTCATGGGCAAGCCGCTCTCAAAGGCAAAGCTGGATTGGAGTCTCTTTAGCTATCCGAGCTACCCGAATCCACGAGGGTTTGAGGAGTTTATCTTCGGCGACGGCATCGACTACAACGCCGAAGGCACCTTCTCGACTGAGGGAACCGGCGAACTCAGCAGTCGGGGAGATGCCCTTATCGATATCGAGATGCCACCTCCGGGAACCACTCCGAGCCCTCGCACCGTCCGAATCACAACGCAGGTGACCGACGCCAATCAGCAGACGATCTCGCAATCGAAGCGTTTCACGGTCGACAGCTCGGATTTCTATCTGGGACTGAGGCAGCCCGAAGGAGACCACCGCGCCGGTGATACCCTGACCTATGCTCTCGCGGCAGTCGCTCCAGATGGAACGGCTTGGCCCGAGGCCGTCGAAGTGAATCTGACCGTCGAGAAGGAAACCTGGAATACCGTCCGGGTTCTCGGAGCGAACGGGCGTCCCGTCTTTCGGAATGATCGCCTTCTCACAACTGTGAGTGATCAGCGAATCGAACTGGCCACGACAGTTGATGAAGAGACCGGGCTGATGCGAGCCCACTCCGCGGAGCTCGAGTTTCCCGAAGCAGGTGACTTCATCGTCACGCTTGCGGCGCAGGATGCCGAGGGGCGCAGCGTTATCACCCGCTCGCAGGTCACGATTATTGGAGCAGAGGAAGCGTCGTGGTCCTGGTACGACGTCACCCGGATCGATCTGATCCCAGACCGTTCGAGTTATCAAGTCGGCGACACCGCCAAGCTGCTGGTGAGATCTCCCGTCTTCGGAGACGCCTTGCTCACCGTCGAACGCGATGGAGTCGACTATGTCGAAACAATCCAGATCCAGGACTTTGAGACAGTGGTCGAAGTGCCGATCGAGGAGGGTGCCGCTCCCAATCTTTTCGCTTCAGTCTTTATTGTCCGGGGCGAAGAAGCGAGCCCCCACATTCACTCGGAGGCCAATTACCGACTGGGTTACTGCCAGCTCGAAGTCGAAGACCCTCAAGCTGCTCTTGAGGTGACCCTCGATTCTGGCGAGAAAGATTACTACCTGCCCGGTGAAGATGTCACAGTCGTGGCGACGGTGACCGACCACGCCGGGGCTCCTGCTGCCAATGCTGAGGTGACTCTCTGGGCGGTCGACGAAGGTGTCCTCAGCCTGACCGGGTTCGAGACTCCCGATCCCGAGAGCACCTTTCACGCGCCTTTCCCGCTTGCGGTCTGGACTGGCCAATCAATCAGCAGCCTACTCAGTGAAAACCCGAACGAGCGCGCTTTTGAAAACAAGGGCTTCGTAATTGGTGGCGGTGGCAATGCGACCGGGCTCGATCCGGATCGCGTTCGCAAAGACTTTAAGCCGCTCGCCTTCTGGGAGCCGACCCTCACCACTAATGCAGCAGGCGAAGTCTCCGTGACTTTTCCCGCACCCGACAACCTGACCACCTTTCGGATCATGGCGGTGGTGGCGCGTGGTAATCAGTTCGGTCACGCCGAAAAACCGGTCGTGACGAACAAGCCTCTCATCATTGAGCCGGCACTTCCGCGGATCACCCATCTCGGTGACCGCATTGATCTCGGCGCCGTGCTCCACAACAACACTGCTTCGCGTCAAAATGTGTCGGTTCGTGTTGAGCTCGACGTTCGCGCGGTTTTTCTGGACTCCCTCTCGGAAGTGCTTTCGACCAGCCTGTCGTCCACTCCTGACACCGAAGACCGTTGGCTTGCCGAGTCGGAACTCGTTCTCGATCCGGGCGAGACCAGCACTGTCTCTTTTCCCGTCCAGATTACCGAAACCGGGGAAGCGACCTGGCGCTGGGCAGTGCAGTCAAAATCCGATAGCAATCTCCGGGATCGGACCGAGTCGAAGCTGGAGGTGGCCTATCCGTTGCCCTTGCTCCGCGAGAGGCACACGACTCGCATCACCGTTGGTGACGAAGTCGACCTGCTTGCCGACTCGAGTGATCGGGTCCGCACTGGGACCGGAGAAGTCGAAGTCCGCGTTGCTAACACTCAGCTCGCTGACGCCTCTGACGCCCTCGACTACCTCCTTGGCTATCCCTACGGATGTGTCGAACAGACGACTTCGCGGTTGGTCCCCTGGCTCACCCTGACCCAGTTGCAGGACGTCCTCCCCGAACTCTCTCGCGAACCGGCCGAAATTGATGGTGTCGTTAGCAGCAGCGTCGACCGCCTCTTCTCGATGCAGACGAGTAACGGAGGTCTCGGCTATTGGCCCGGGGCGAGCCGCCCGGTTCTTTGGGGGAGCGCCTATGGTGGCCTTGGTATTGCATTGGCCCAGCAGGCCGGAGCGGATGTCGCCGAAGAGCGAGCCAATGCCCTCTGGGACTACCTCGCGAAAGAGCTGCGCAATGTCGGCGACCTGACCGAGCCGGTCCAGCTTGCCGATCGCTGCCTTGCGCTTTACACCCTTACGCTCGCGGGACGCAATGAAAGCGCCTACCATCAGGTGCTCTACGAGCGGCGCAATTTCCTCGGTGCCGAAGCGAGAGCACTGCTCGCCCTTGCCATGATTGAGCAGGGAGAGCCGATCGACGAGCAGATCGAAACCCTCCTCGCTCCGAGCGTCACCGTCCCGGTGGCGGAGGTTTCCTGGTATCGAAAGCCCTACCGCGTTGCCACTCGCCTGCTCGCCCAGATGGAATACGACTCTTCGAGCGATCGCACCGAAGATCTATTCGCAGAGTTGATGGAACTGCGAGGAGGGATCCGGGGGTGGGGGAGCACCTACTCGAATGCCTGGTCGCTGATTGCATTGGGTCGCTATGGGACAGAGGTGAGCTCACAGCTCGAGCCACAGACTATCGAGATCGTGATGGGAGGCGAGCGACGTGAAGTCACCCTTCCAGCATCTCCGGCAAGTGAGATCCTCACATTCCCTCTCCAGGGTGATGTCGAGCCAACGCTAACGGCGCAGGCCATTTCTGGGGGAGGCCGTATTCACCTCGCTACCGAGCTGGCAACCCGGCCTGATATTGCTCCCTTGGCAGCGGAGAACAACGGATTCGCCCTCAGTCGGACCTACCAGCGGGTCGAGCTCGATGGGAGCCTTTCGCCACTCGATGATCTGTCAGTCGGCGATCTCGTTCTGGTTCAGTTGAAGTTGAATATCCCGAATCCGAGCGGGACCTACCTTGCGATCGATGATCCGATTCCGGCGATTTTCGAGGCGGTCAATCCGCGCTTCGAAAGCCAGGCGACCCAGCGAGTCGATCGCACCCAGGGGCCGCGTCGACTCTACTGCAATCATCGGGAAATGAGAGATGACCGCGTCGTGTTTTTCGCAGACAGCGTTTCTCGTTCCGGAGACTATCTGGTCGAATATCTGGCTCGCGTCATAGCTCCAGGAGAGGTCATTGCTCCGACTGCCAAAATCGAAGCGATGTATGAGCCTCAGCGCTACGGCCTCAGTGGCACCGAGACAATCTCGGCGAGGGAGCTGCAGCTTGGCGATCGGGAAATCGCGAGCCGCTGATCGCTCGAGGAAAGTGTGCTTTCGCGATGAAGCGACGACTTCGCAATGCCCTTGCGCTCGGCCTCTGCGGCTGGGTCTTATGGGGACTCGGCTACTATGTGGCACCTTGGTTTGTTCACCTGCCTCGGGCGCTCGACCGAGACCCCGAGGTAGGACTTCTCGTGACGGATCGGGACGGTCGCCCACTGCGGCGCTACCTCGCCGGAGATCTCCGCAGTCACGAGCCAGTGGACTACGCAGATTTCCCTGAGTCGCTGATCCAGGCGACTCTTGCGGCGGAAGACTCACGCTTTTTCTCGCACGGAGGGATCGACTTCATTGCGATCGGGCGCGCCTTAGTCACGTCGGTCGGGGAGCGACGCTTCGTGAGCGGGGCATCCACCGTGACCCAACAGACCATCAAGCTCTACCGGGATCCGAAGCCCCGCAGCTGGCGCACTAAAATCTATGAGATGCTGGCTGCTCGGAAGCTCGAGATGTGTGCCGACAAAGCAACGATCCTCACTGCCTATCTCAATCGTCTTCCCTACGGTAATCAGTACAGCGGTGCAGCAGCGGCGGCTCAGGGCTACCTCGGCAAACCGGTCGGGGACCTCTCACTCGCTGAGTCGGCCTTGCTCGCCGGGCTCCCCAACAAACCGAGCCGACTCAATCCATGGAGAAATCGTGCCGGCGCCGAGACACGACAGCGCTGGGTGATCGATCGCATCGAAGCTGAGCAATGGGCCACTTCTACCGAACTCTCGGCAGCGCGGTCTGCGGAACTCAATTTCCTGCAAGGCCCGGGCGGTGCTTTCCACGCACCTCATGCGCTAGACTGGATCTCGATTCACCGCCGCGAAGCACTTGAGGAAGCGGCTTCCGAGAATCGCCCACTCACCACCACCATTGATCTGTCACTTCAGCAATTTGTTGAAGCCACGGTTGGAGCCCGGCTCGCTCAACTTCGATTCGAGCAGGGGGAAAGCAGCCCGCTCCAGGCCGCCGTCGTCGTTCTCGATAATCAGACGCGCGAGGTGCTCGCGCTGACCGGCTCGCGATCTTTCCGCGAAGCCCGCTCTGGTCAGGTCAATGGAGCCTGGTCGGCTCGTTCCGCTGGCTCGACTCTGAAGCCATTCACCTATCTGCTCGCTCTTGAGAGTGGTCACACCGCAGCCTCCGTTCTTCCGGATACACCGATCGAATACATCACTGCGACTGGCAGCTATCGGCCTTTTAATTTTGACCGTCGTTTTCAAGGCCCTGTTTCACTTCGCTACGCACTGGCGAACTCGCTCAACGTTCCGGCGGTCAAAATCCTCGACGATATTGGCGGCCCCGGAATTCTTGCTGAAACACTTGAAGATGGCCTTGGCTTTACCAGCCTGAATCGGTCCCCCTCAGAGTATGGTCTCGGTCTAACTCTCGGAAACGTCGAAGTCCGGCTTCTCGAGCTGACCAACGCCTACGCCACCCTTGCGGCGCTTGGCATGCATCGACCGTATCGGCTGGTCCAAAGTCAGGCAGATAGCCCAGAAGAGCCGAACGCGAGTCGTATTTTTTCCGAATCCAATTCCTGGCTTATCGCCGACATCTTATCGGACGCCCAGGCTCGGGCCGCGAGTTTTGGACTCGATAACGCCCTCACTCTGCCCTTCCGAGTCGCGGCAAAGACCGGGACCTCGACTGACTTTCGAGACAACTGGACAGTTGGATTCACACCTGATCATACCGTTGGGGTGTGGGTAGGGCGATTCGACAATCGACCGGTCCGTGATGTGACCGGGGCGCTCGGGGCAGGACCCATCTTTCGCGAAATCATGCTGGAGCTCTATCGCGAACACGAGCCGCGCTGGTATCAGCGTCCTGAGTCCATTCAGAGCGTCGAGACCGTTCCGCTTCTTGGGCTCGCGGCCTCGGCCGAAAGTCGAGCCTTTGATGTTCCGACCCAGGCAGAGTGGTTCGCAGGAGCTTCGCGACCGGCCCCGGCGCGGTCTGAACATTTCACGGAAAATGGAAAGCCTCAGCTTTCACTCACCTATCACCACTGGTGGCACTCAGAGCACAATCACCTGAGACAGCGGGCCGAGATCGCCCCGGTCACCTTGAACGATCCGAAGCGCGGCTTTCGAATCGTAAGCCCGGCGGCAGGGACAACCGCTTTTTTGGATCCTGATTTACCATGGAGCGGCAACCGCTTCCCACTTGCGATCACCGGGCCGGGATTCGAGTCGATCACGTGGGAAAGTGACAGCCTTGCCATCGAAGTCCTCGGCGAACAGGCTTTTGTGATTCTCCAGGCAGGTGAGCACCTCATCACCGCGACCGACCCACAGTCCGGCATTTCAGTAACAACCGAGATCACGGTGCGGGCTCTTTGAGGGATTTGTTGGCGTAATCCAATGATGCGGTTGACGAACTCAGAGAGGCAATCGGCTGCGATTTGAGCGACGGCGAAACGCTGCTGACTTACGTGGACCTCGAAAAGCCTAACTGACCGATCCAACTTGCAAAAACCGCCTCTCGTTTTGTTCTGAGAATTTATTAGAGCTATGGCTATCAAAAATTTTCACGCCTCACGAGAGACGGTTTTTGCTGCGCTGGCTTCGGAGATCAGTTTTTCGAGGTCCCCTGAATTGAGCGAGTGCTCCACAGAAACGCTCTGGCCCAAATGCAAAAGTGGCGTGCCGGAAATCCGACACGCCACCCATTTGATTGCTAAACGGACTCTGCTCGCGAATCAGCCACGCAGGGCATCGAGAATGTATTCGCTGGGACGGAAGTTCTGAATGATCACTTCTTCCTGATCGCCTCGCTTCATCCGCACCTCGCTGATGTTGAAATTTGGAGTTTTGTGGGGAGCGAAAAGGATGTCGTCGTGAGTTGAGTTCTCGTGTTTCTTGAACATTTCGGGAACGATGTCGCCTCCGAGATGGTCGTCGCGTCCGGTCGCGAGATGACAGGTTCCGAGGACTTTCTCATCCTGGATGTCGGCCCCTGAAACCGGGAGGACTTGGGTGCCGAACCCAAGCTCGCCAAGCGTTCCGGTCATCGGATCATTCTTCAATCGGGCGTTGTGGGCGTCGATCGTTGCTGGATTCCCCTCGATCAGGGTCGACCGAATGATATTGCGATCAACCACATCGAGGACCCCGAGAGTCCCGTCTTCATACTTCATTGGGAACTGACCGCGAGCATCTGAGGGGACATAGTAGATTTCACCGGCGGGGAGGTTTGCTACGTCTGGCGCTGTCCCGCGGCAGAGGCCGTGGGATTTCTGCGCCTCTTGACCGTCGAGCCCAAGCCAGGCGGTGAGGACTCGTCCGTCTTCGAGTTCAAAGTCAATCTCGATCGCATCAGCCTTCGTCATGGCGAGCCGCATGTTCTCCGCGTCGCGACTGACCTCGTCGTAGTCGACCGCGAGACCGGAGTTGAGGATCACGTCGTTGACCCCATGTAGAGTCGCCCCGCGGAATCCAAATTCCTTACACTTTGCTGTCAGCGGTGCGGTTGCTGAGTAGGTGGAGACGCAGAGGATAATGTCATATTCCGGGTAGATGTCCTTATCGAGGCTCAGCTCGTTCCCATTGACGTCGTAGCACTCATCCCGCAGATCGAGGTTTGAACCGTAGGTCATGGGATACGCGAAAAGTTCGCCGCCGGTCATCCCGAGCTTTTCGAGGCCCCCGTCCTTGAGACCGAGATAAAACTCCTCGTAGGCTTTCTTTTGAATCTCGTGACCCTCAGCGTCAAGAAAGCGATAACCTTCCATCAGGCTCATGTCTTCGAGATCGATCAAAACGCAGGTGCGCTGACCTTGAGTTGGTTCAAAGACGCTTCCAAGCAAACGCTCGAGGCTAAATTCGGGAAAGACCCTCTTTTCGGGGTTCAGGATGATTTCGCGTTCCAGTGTGGCGACAGACATGATGTGGGTAGTTTCGGTTGTGAACTCGATCGGTGACGTGGCGGGGACGAGTTGGCTTACAAAACCGGTCCCTGACGTGCGCACAATAATACGGTGCTGAGATAGAACAAGGGATACAAAACCTCGACAAAATTACAATTGCTCCTGCTTGTCTAAGTTGGCATCGGCTCGTATTTCACGAGCTGGCACCCCCGGTTGCCATTGGCCGAGCTGCTCGGGGAAGGGGCAGTCGGTGCATTCCGAGAGGTCGACTCTGCAAAAATCCTCATAAATCTGAAGTAGGCCCTGCTGCTGAAAATAGCGTCTTTGAAACTTGCGTGTGCGATCCGACTTATCTGCCCCGAAAAGTCGCAGCCGGGCTCTGCGCAACTTCGAGTTGTCAGTCACAGCCGGGAGTGACTCGTAAACGTCCCAACTCTTTTCAAAGTTTGAGGGCTGCGAGGGAACGATCACGTTTCCCAGCAAATCGACGACTCGGTCTTTGCCGACGAGGGCCTGAGGTTTCGAGGCTGGTTTGGAGCGCAGGGTGTAATGACGATTCCAGAAAGGATGACTCAGCGTTTCTCGGAACTTATTCACAATTTCGGTGGAGTTCTTCACAGGATTTACCCCGAAATCGCAGATTTTTCCCCAGTTATTCACAATTCCGAGCAAAGCCGCGACCCTGCGGTGGGGATGATTGAGGGGACGACTCCCGGTCAGCCGCCAATTTGGGAGGCGGTGTGGGTGAGGCTCGACCCGATCGCGAATCGTCCACCAGGTGTCCCAAAGCTCCCGCTGGTAAGCGCTGGCGCGCGGCGACTGAGTGTCCTTGAGTGAATGCGGGTTCAAAAATCCCGCCGCGCCAAAGAGCTGCGCTTCGCGAACGGCATCGGTCAGACCGAGGAGATGATCGAGTCGGCAGCGCTGCGCCAGTATCGCCATCGGCACCTTGTTTTGGTGAAATCCGAGACCCTCCGCGATGCTTTGAAAGAGAGCCTGATCGTAAGTTGTGGTCTGGCTCATCATCGCGAATCGGCGACTTTTACGGTTCAAACGATGTTGTGAGGCGCTTTTCAGGATTGCGTTGATCCCGAGGTCGGACATTTCAGCGAGCGGAGCGAGGCAGCGACCGGCTCTTGCCTCCGGCAAAAAGTCAGCGGGACCGGGCGGTTCCGAGAATTGAGGCAATTGCAGCTGCGGCACTTCGCGGAAGCGAGAAGTCGGCGTGAAGACTCGCGCCAGTGCCGGACCGTCGCAGAAGACATGAAGCACGACCTCATCGAAATCGGGATTAGCGCCGTGCCCATGCCGCTCCCAATCGCGAGAATCGAGGTCGATCTCGATTGCCCCGGCGCGGAGTTCACCGTTGATCCTCACGGCACACTCGGTGAAATCCGGCCCCGCGGCTCGGTTCCAGTGTCCGAACTGAACGATCTCGATCGCTTCGCCATCGACCCCGGTGAAACGACGCCCATACTCGCCACCAAACCACTGGGCCTGGACCTCGATTTCC
>JBCCBR010000060.1:0-11412 GCA_039033935.1 Verrucomicrobiota bacterium | reverse complement strand
TCCGAGGACGCTCTCGGTCGCAGTCAGCACCATAAAGACTGCGAGGAAAAAATCGCGCTACAGGAGAGACTGTCTGGACTCGTTGAAACTATTAGTGCTCTGACTGCCGAGCTTGAGGGCTCGGTCAAAACCCGAGTCAAGCTGTCGAGTGAACGTCTTCAGGAATGGCGAACCGAGCTACTCGATGCCCGGACCCGTCTTGCAGAGCTCAAAATCTCGCTGGGGCACGATTACCTGACTGCTCCGGCGTAGGGTATCTGAAGCTACCCGCTTCTTTCGATTCGATTCTTTGCGAAAGCGCTGGATCTGGTCTAGTCTGGCCTGGTTGAATGAAAACATTGAATATCCAGGAGGCCAAGACCCATCTATCGCGGCTCGTTGAAGAGGCTGTCAGTGGGGAAGAGATTGTTATCGCCAAGGCGGGTAAACCGCTTGTCCGGCTCGTTCCCCATCGCGAGCAGCTCAGCCCGCGAGTTGGTGGTCAGCTTGCCGGAGTTATCACCGAATCAGATGATTGTTGGACTTCCGAGGAGGCTGATTTTGACGAATCCATTGCCAGCCCACTTTTCGGTTCCAGCTACAGTGGCTCCGTCAACAAAGCTGATCGAGTCGCTGAGCCATGAGGATTCTGGTAGACTCGCACATCGCAGTCTGGTGGCTATCGGATCCGCAGAAACTTCGATCCTCAGCCCGCAGTGCGATTGCAGATCCGCAGCATCAGGTCTACCTGAGCGCAGCCTCGGTCTGGGAGCTCTCGATCAAGATCGCGAAAGGCAAACTCTCGATGCCGCTAGAATTTGTTGAAATCCTGGAAGCCGATGGATTTCTGCTTCTCCCGATCACCACTCAACATGCCCTCGCGACCTCTGAATTACCACCACATCACAATGATCCGTTCGATCGAATGCTGGTCGCTCAGGCGCGCGTCGATGGGATGATGCTGGCGACTAGTGATGATGCCATTTTTGATTACGACGTATCCCTGCTACGATCGTGAACACACGAAGGCATGGCGAGTGAAGTGCCTCGTTTATGTTACAGTCGACCAGTCCGTGCATGAATGGGACCAAGTCCCTAAAGAGGCCTGCGTGGACAGCTGCAAATGAACAGACGCCACGGTTTCGATGTGCTTGTGCGTGCGGGGCGAATTTTGCAATGCGCTCGCGGCTTCGCAATTTGGACGGGTCTTACCTTGCTCATTGGGAGTTTTCTTACCAAAGCAGCAGCCGAACAAAATCCTCCTGAGCTCCAGCTCTCGGTCGCTTCAAGTCTGTCCCCAGTCATTTCCGAAATCTGTGCTGAATTCAGTGAACCGGATTCGGTCACCTGGGTGATTAACAGCGGTTCTACCGGAGTGCTGGTGCAACAGATCAAAGCGGGCGCCTCTGCCGATATTCTTATCGCGGCCGATCCCTGGTGGATCGAAAAAGCGCGCTTAAAAGGGCTGATCTCAGATGGCTACCGCACACGTTTTGCATCGAACCAGCTGGTATTGGTCACATCTGCTGAGAGCCCGCTCGAAGACTTTTCCTGGCGGAGGTTCCTCAAGAACTCCCGAGCCCCTCTCATCATCGGGCAACCAGCATCTGTCCCAGTCGGTCGAGCTGCGGTTAACTGGCTCGATCAATTCCCGAACGAGTCAGGAAACTGGCGTGAAGCTCTGACTTCGAGACTCGCTATCGCTGGGGACGCCCGAGGCGTGATCGCTCTCGTGAGAGCTCATCCCAGCGCGCTTGGGATTGCCTACCGCAGTGACGTGGTCGCAGCCGCGGCGACGATTCGCGAAGTTGACGCCAGCGGACTGCCTGAGGCACCAATGGTCGCCTACGAGGCCGCGGTGCTGCGCAGCTCGGAGAACCGGGACCAAGCGATCCGGTTTCTTTCCTTTCTTTCATCAAGCCAGGCCCGAGCAAGACTGCTTCGACAGGGTTTTTCGCTCTCTCAATCCTCCGTGCCGAATCGATCTCAAGAAATCGATCCAGTCATTGAAGCGCCGCCCCTGATTCCACAATCAAACCTAGGTGGGCTGATCACTCGCAGCGTGACTTTCGCCCTTGCGGCAACAATCGTGAGTCTTATTTGTGCCGTCCCGCTTGCCCTCGCAGTCTCGAGATACCAATTCCCCGGTCGGTCTCTGGTCTCGGCTTTGGCAAGCCTTCCTTTGGTTCTCCCGCCAACGGCGGTTGGGTTTCTACTGCTGGAGAGCCTCGCTCCACGCGGATGGCTGAACTGGATCGGAGTTGACCTGCTGCTCGAGCCGCCAGGCGCTATCCTTGCCGCGACGGTTATGGCTTTTCCGTTGATCTATCGAACTGCCCTGGTCACGTTCGATGCGGTTCCCCCCGAACTGGAATCTCTCGCTCGTACCCTCGGGCATCGCACCGCTTCCGTCTGGCTCAAGGTAACGTTTCCGCTCGCGGCTGCCGGAGTTTGGGCTGCCGCGATTCTTGGTTTCACCCGGGCGCTGGGAGAATTCGGAGCCACCATCCTTGTTGCCGGGAGTATTCCCCATCGAACTGAAACCCTTGCCTCGGCGATTTATCTGGCGCACCAGGCGGGGGACGACCAACGCGCTTTCGTGATCGCAGGCTTTTCGATTGGCCTCGGACTGATTGCAATTTTGACGGCTGAGTGGCTCATCGGTCGGGCCAAATCCCCTCCAGTCGCAGCATGAGTCTCCCTGTTTTTGAAGTCGAATTGGTGCTCCCGCGAAGCGATTTTGCAGTTGAACTAGAAATGTGCTCAAGCGCGAGCCGGATCGGACTTGAGGGGCCCTCAGGTTCTGGCAAGACCTCGATCTTGAAGTGTCTCGCTGGGATGCTGCGCCCAAAAACGGGAATGATCCGGTTTCGCGGTGAAACCTGGTTCGACTCCACAGCGAAAATTTGGACTGCACCAAATCATCGAAAAGTCGGGTATGTGCCTCAGACGCCGATGCTGTTTCCGCATTTCTCAGTTGGAGAGAACCTCAATTTTGGAAAGACTGCGCTTCAGCCAGGGCACAAACAATTTCGTCAGATCATTGAAGCACTTGAGATTGGTTCCTTGCTCGATCGATTCCCCCAGTCTCTTTCCGGCGGCGAAGCTCAACGGGTCTCACTGGGCCGCGCACTTCTCAATCAGCCCAAACTTCTCCTACTCGACGAACCGAACGCCTCGCTCGATGCACCCTTGCGGACGAGGCTCCGGGGTCAACTGGTCACCCTGATCGAAGAACTCGGCCTCCCACTTTGGATCGCTTCGCACGACCGAGGCGATCTCTCAAGCTTGGCAACAGAGCACTACACGATCGAGCGAGGTCGCCTCCGTTCGACTGAACCCACCGCGCTACCAGATCACCCCGATCCACCAGAATCCGACGCCGGCTGAGGAGCGCCTTTCGTTATCAGCGCCGAGATCCATCTCAGATCTTGGCTGTTATCAAGCATCACCTTCACCACCATGGTAAGGGGAACTGCGAGGAACATCCCGACCGGTCCCCAGATGTAGCCCCAGACCAAGACTGACACGATCACTATGCTGGTCGAGATCCCAAATCGTTTTCCCATCAACATCGGTTCGAGGAAGTTGCCGATCACAATATTGATCACGAGGTAACAGACCAAAATCGCGACCGCTGGCCAGAAACCCTTCAGAATCAGCGCTAAAATGACCGGAGGGATCCCTGCCACAATTGAGCCAATCGCTGGAATGTAGTTGAGGAGGAACGCAACCAGACCCCAGAGAATCGGAAAATCGATTCGCAGGAAAATGCAGGAGATCATCGCAAGCACGCCGGTCAGGGCGCTCGCTGCAGTCTTGATCGCGAGATAGCGCTGGATATCACTCGAAGACCGCTTGAAACGACTCAGGTCGGGTCCGCTGACCTTCAGAACGTCACGAACTTTTTCACCGACAGTGAACGATTCCGCGAGAACGAAAATCATGATGATGAAGGCGATAAATGACTTGGTTGCGAGCGAGGTAAATCTCGCGACCAGATCAGCCTGACCGAGCGCCTCAAGGATTCGCTCCGAGTCCCAGTAGAGTTCGAAAAGCTCACGCAATTTCGGAAAATCTGTCTCCCCGAGGGGGATGATGCCTTCCACACTCGAGCCCGACTCGCTTCCCTCTGAGACGCGGTTTTCAGTCGGCACCGCATCCGTAACTTCCAGATCTGGGCCGGACTCTTCCGCTCCAGTCGGATCTGCCTCGCCACCGTTTGTCCAGAAAAGACTGAGTCGCTCGATCTGATCATCAATTGATTTGGAAAACTCACCCGCCCTGTCTCGAAGGGTTTCCGCGTAAACTGCACTTTTGTCCTGAAATTCACCAATCACCCCGGAAGCAAGAAAGACCACTCCTCCGAGCACGAGAAGATCGAAAAACACTGTTAGCAGCACCGCGAGAGGCCGCGGGACCCGTCGTCGCGTCAACCAGGTGAGGACCGGAAGCGAGAGCAGCGCGAGAAAAAGCCCAAGCATCAGCGGTATAAAAAACTCCGATGCAGCTTTCAGGCCTGCCACGACGATCACGACACAGGCAAGGGACAGTAGCACGCGTATCCCGCTGCCACCGACTCGCTTCTTGATCTCGCTCCCTTCCATAGAAACTCAGACATTCGACGGTTCCCCACTTTCGCACAAACCCTTTTTTGAATTGGCCGAGGCACTAGGTGAGCCGGTCTCGGACAATGGCTTACGAAAGGCAGGCCCTCTGGGTTTGCAACGAGAGGAATCGATTCGAGGTGCCCGTTTTCCCGAGTGCCGGAATCCTTTCAGGTAACCGGAGCGGTTCGATCGGTTCGAGGCGTTTTCCGGGCTGCGAGGTGGGCTGAATCGAAGTAGACTCCAACCATCAATGAAAGTTATTCGCATCGGCCTGCTGAGTCTGATCCTCATTTCTGGTCCAATCCTCTGGATCTACCTGCTCTCTCTGGAGATGACGATGTATGTCTGGTATATCGCATTCACGATTCCAATCTGGCTTTTATTGCTCGGACTCTGGTATCTCTGCTTTGGTAAGAGTCGCTTCAAAACCAGACTTCTCCGTCTTGGATCGGGGATTGGAATTGCTGTTCTTCTCGGCGTTCTCTTCGGCGCTCTCTTTGAATATGAGGGCTCCAGCTCAGGCTCTTCTTATCCGACCTATCGATGGCGCTGGTCAGCCGCAGATGAGGGAGCCTCAGTAGCTGAGCTACGAACGTCGGAGTCGGCGTTCGACTTTTCGGAATCTGAAATAGGAGAGAGCCTCGATTTCCTTGGCCCGCAACGAGATGGGCTCTGGACGAATGCCAAATTTGAAACCGATTGGGTCAAAACGCCACCTGTAGAGCTGTGGCGACGACCCGTCGGGAAATCTTGGTCGTCCTTTGCCGTTGTCGAAGGCAAGGCAATTACAATGGAGCAGGCCGGAGACAATGAGAGAGTGACCTGCCTCGACGCTCTCAGTGGCGAAGAAATTTGGCACTACGACGAGGTCGGAGTCCGGCTGATGTTGGAAAAGGAGGAAAACGCTGGGATTCGAATGGGAGGCGACGGGCCTCGCTCCACTCCCGTGGTTCACGAAGGAAAGGTTTACTCGCTCGGGTCGACCGGCTTCGTCACCTGCATCGACCTTCAGAGCGGCTCGCTGGTCTGGAAGCGAAACGTGATCAAAGAATTTGAAGGCGAAGTGCAAAAGTGGGGGTCAGCGAATTCCCCATTGATTCTTGCAGAGGAAAAAACTGTCGTGGTTCCAGGCACTGACCTTCCGGGAGTCAATCTCGTCGCCTTTGACCTTCTCAGCGGCGAGACGGTGTGGACCTTCGAGGGCAGCGGTGCGAGCTACAGTTCACCACGCCTGGTCGAGATAGACGGCGTCCCTCAGATTCTAGCAATCCACCAGCAGGAAATCGCGGGACACAACCCTGTTACCGGACAGCAGCTGTGGGCTCACGAATGGCGCGGACCTTTCCCAAAGTCGGCGCAGCCACTTCTGATCGGAGACTCTGACATCCTCGCTTGCGCCAGCTATGGAGTCGGGAGCTTGCTTGTCAGAGTTAGCAGAGACGGTAACTCCTGGTCGACCGAGCAACTCTGGAAATCCACTCGGATGAAGACCAAATTCAGCTCCCCGGTCGTGCTCGGTGATTTTGCATACGGGTTAGACGAGGGCCGACTCGCCTGCATCTCGCTCGAGTCTGGCGATCGGATCTGGAAGAACGAAAAGTTCGGCTTTGGTCAGAATCTGTTGTTTGGGGAACATCTGCTCGTTCAAACTGAAAAAGGCGACGTCGTCATCGGACAAGTAGACGCGACCGGCTTCAACGAAACGGGCCGTGTCGCAGCTCTTAGCTCAATGACATGGAACGCCCCAACCGTTGCCGGGCGGTTGCTGCTGGCGCGAAACGATCGCGAAGCAGTCGCGTATTTGCTCGGCGAATGACGGGCCGAATACCAACATTCTGTGTCCCAGCCAGGACACAGAATGTTTATTGGACCGCGGCGGATGAACTTGCTCGAAGCAAGGGGCTACCAACCGAGCACCTCTCGATAAGGGCAATGCAACGCAGTTCGGAGCGGCAAACCTATTGAATCAAGCTGGCCTTATTGAAGGGAATGACTTCAGACTTCTCTTGGGCGAACCAAAATCAGGGAGTCCCAAAGCTAGAAACCGACGGCGCTCCTGATGAAGCCGGTGCCTTTTCGAGAATGAGCAGCGCATGCGCTCCGCTTTTGAACTGACCTTCTTCGTTATCGATGATGAGTCTGGTCCGCACGGTTTCACTCGAAGGATCGATCACAGGTGAGATAAAGTCGATCCGACCCTCCGTAACGACACCTTCCCCATCGATACCGCGCTGGAGACTGCTCTGCGAGAGAACCTTGACCGGGTGCATCTGCCCTACTTGTAGTCCATCAGCTGAGTCTGATGGAATGAAGACGACAAATTCGAGCTGATCGATTCGGGCGACTTTAGCGACGAATTCAGATTTCTCAGCGCCACCTTGAGTCGTGACCGCCTCGGACACATCGAGATTAATTTCGAGAACGACTCCTTCAATCGGGCTGCGTAGGATCCTTCGCTCAATTTGAGCCTCAATTTCCTGTAACTGGAATCCAGCGATTTGTTTCTGCTCTTCCGCAATACTGAGCCGACCTTCAGCCATCTGCTGACTTGCGACAGCGCGGGAGACTTCAGAATCATGGGCGGTTCCGCTGCGCTTCAATCGGTAGAGTTTGCTCAATCGATCGCTCGCCTCATTGAGCTCGGCCTGGGCAACTTTGATTCCCGCCTCGCTCGCTGCTTGAACACGAGCAATCTCGATTTGCGCCAATAGCACTCGGTTGTCGAGACTGACCAGCGGATCGCCTTCGGAAACGGTATCCCCTTCCCTCACGTGGATCTCACCGACGACACCGGCCTCGGCAAAATTCATGTCGATATTTCGAACTGGCCGGAGGTAGCCAAGCATAGTGAGGCTCTGGTTTTCCTGCGCGATCGCTCCGAAGAGGAACGCCGCTGACGTGAACACAAAAGTTAGGAGTATTTTCATCGGGCGAGAGATTCTTTGGTTTCTTCGAGCCACTTATCGTGCTCGGCCATTCGCAAGCGCGTCTCGTAGCGGGCTCGCTCAACTTTGGCCTGGACTTGATCAAACAGTCGAGATGCCGAGTTCGAAAGTTCTCCCTCCCCATCTGGCTTCATCTGTTTGAGCCGTTTTCCCACTTCAGGGGCATAAAACTCAATGAGGTAGTCTTCGGCCGAGACGAAGGACTGCGCTGATCCAGGTTGCCCCTGGCGTGCTCCCCGACCTATTAACTGCCGATCAATTCTGACCGATTCGTTCCGCTCCACTTGAATAACGTGCAGTCCGCCAATTGCCTTCGCCTGGTCAGTGAGGCCGATGTGAGTCCCCCGGCCTGCCATGTTGGTCGCAATGAGGACGCTTCCGACCTCCCCGGCCCCTTCGATGATTGCCTCCTCGTCTTTGTCCTGTTTCGCGGTGAGAACAAGGTGGGGAATTTGTGCCTCAACCAACAAGGCCGCAAGGCTCTCGCTCTCGCGAATGGTCCGGGTGCCCACCAGGACGGGTTGACCCTGGCGATGGCGCTCAGCAATTTGAATTGCGACGGCTCGATCTCGAGTTTCTCGACTAATGAAAATTCGCTCAAGCTCGATAGCTCGTCGACTCGGCTTGTGCAAAGCGATCGGAATCACCGGCATCTTGAAAAACTTCCAGAACTCCCCGGCACTTTCGGCGGCTGTTCCAGTCAATCCGCAAATACGATCATAGAGCGCATAAAAGCGCTGCCGGGTGATGCTGGCTGCGGAATCTCCCTCTGGCTGTACTTCGCAATCCTCAAACGCTGCAACCGCTTGATGGAGACCTTCGCGCCAACTTCGATCTGGGAAGGGGCGGCCCGTGAATTCATCGACGATCACGATCGCTCCCTCATCGATCACGTAGTGCTCATCGAGATGGAAAAGGTATTGAGCTTTCAGCGCATTCAACACGTAGGTTTCCCAGGGACGGCGTAAGACTTCCCAGGGAACTCCTTTTCGATCGCTGAATATTTCTCGCCTGCCCAGAGAGCTCAGATCGACCCGCTTCAGATTGATATCGACCGTGAAATGCTCGTACTCGACTAAAGAGGCAGCAAGGTCTCGGGCTTTGATAAAAGCCGCTTCAAAGCCTGCAATCTGGCTGCCTGCCTCACTGATCAACAGAGGGCTACCAGCCTCATCAATCAACACGCTATCGACCTCATCGATTATGGCGTAGGAAAGACCGCGTTGCGCCGTGTCGGGCTTGGGCATTTCCTGCCCGAGGATCGCGTAACGCAATTCATCCCCGGGCCCGCTTCGGGGGTGACGCATGATTGCGAGTTGATCCTTCATGTAGTCAAAGCCGAATTCATAACCGACTCCATAGGTGATATCGGCAGCATAGGCCGCCCGCTTGCCCTCGGGGGTGGCATCTTTACCCTCGGGTAAATGAGCAATCGAAATCCCCAAAAAGTCGAAGATTGGTTTTGAAAATTCGTAATCGCGCTCGGCCAGATAGCTGTTCACCGTGACGACATGGACTCCCTCTCCAGCGAGTGAAAAAATAAAGGCAGGCAGGGAAACGGCGAGAGTTTTGCCTTCTCCTGTCGCCATTTCAGCAACCCCTCCTCGAACCAGAGCAAGACCACCGAGTATCTGGCTGTCGTAGTGAAAAAGGCCGGTAGTGCGCCGAGAAGTTTCCCGCAATAGGGCGAACCCCCACTCGATAACCTCGTGGATATCGAGCTCCCCAGACTCTATCTGGTGCCGCAGTTGATTAGCCCAGGCACGAATTTTTTCGTCAGTCAGGGCACGAGCCTGGTCTTGCAGGGCGTTGATATCCTGAAGCCGAGCTTCATCTGACTTGGCAATCTTGCGGGCGAAGAGACCATCCCATCGCTGACGGGCCGCTCCCTGGAGAAAAGAGAGTCGGTCGTATTGCCGATTGAGGGCGGAAAGCTTCATGATTTACCAGAAGAAACGATACTCGATCAGTCGAGATGACGCGAGTCCCGATCGGCAATTTCGGAACTCTCGAGTGCAGCTCGAGGGGAGTGGACCACCAAGTCGCAAACGGAGACACCTCACAGAACCCTATCACCCCACCAACCGAAAGCTCTAAGTCTTCATCTGGCCAACTAGGTTGAAAGAGAGGCGGAACTTTCGGCCTGAATTCAGCCCGATACAGCCGGGATGGAGAATATCGACTCACCAAGTGAGAACGTTGCACTCGAATCGAGCTTCGGGGGCTAACTCGGAGCAGACGTAACTCACTCACCGACCTTCTGCACACTGACGGAAGGTCTCACGGTGATCTTGCGCTCGACCGACGCATCAGAGGTGGCGACGGGCTTGACTGAAACGGATGCCGGGCGTGTCCGTACGTCGGGAGCGGCGGCTGGACTCACCGAAACCTCAGGGGGCGAAGCTGGACCGGAGCCTGCAGAGCCAAGACTCTGGCGAGAGGAGGATCCATTCCCAAGAAACCTCGCGAAGAGACCTCGGTCAGCATCGGGCGCCGGTGCTGCCTCCTCGGTCTCACCATCGCGATCGTAGCTCGGCAGACTGATATCCGACCCGAAAGTATCGAAATCACCATCTGAGCCCGACACAAAATAGCTGGAATCTCCCATCCCATCCTCACTGGCAAAACTTGGCGAGTCGGAGAAGAGCCCGTAAGCGTCAGCATCATGAGAGCTGTAGCCCCCGCTTCCCCCCTTTTGTCCGGGACTGAGGTCCGTAGAGAGCTGGAGTCGCTCCAAGTCGTCGCATTCGTGAGCTGGATCGGTGTCTCTGACCCGCTCAATCCCAATGTTCTCAGTCTTGAGCAAGGTTCCCCGAGCTCGCTCCAGAGCAACGAAAGAGGAGTTGTAGGCAACAACTGAGTCGAGGAAAGCTTCCTCTGCGTCTTGTCCACGATCCATTGAATCGAGAATCAGCTGGAGCTGCGACGACGTGGTGCGACCACCCTCTTCATCGGTGTCGATCTCAAGGCGGTCACGAAGCTGCCGAAGCTCCTCCCGAGAAGCGCGCAGAGCTTCGAAGCGACCCTGCATATCACGGTAGGCAGTCATCAACTCGCGATAGGTGACAACCGACTCAAGAAGCACCGTATCAATAGCTGCCTTGAGCTGGTTCACCTGCTGCCTCAGCTCAATCTCACGCCGGAGAAGCTGGGCTCGATCAACGTCGTTGTCCCACGGTTGCTCGAACTGGAAACCAACCGCGTAACCCGGTTGGTCAAACTGAGTGTTGAAGGCCGAGCCGAAGTTATCATTGCCTCGCAGCTCATTGAGCATGAGTTCAGCGACCAGATTGAGCTCCGGCCACTTTTCGTTCTTGGCCATGTCTCGACGGACGACGGCTGTCCGAAGTTGGTCGAATCCCTGCTGAATTTCTGGGCGATTCCGAAGAGCATCGATCGCTACTCTCCTGACATCGTCGCGGTAGAGGCTGAAAATCGGCCGACTCAATGGGACGATCTCGTTGTTGGACCCGATCGCATTATCTGGATCATTGACCAGCGCTCGCAACCGATCCTCACTGTTCCGGATCGCCATCTCAGCGCGAGTCAGCCCTGCGCGACGCGTCATCATCGCAGCGCGAGCGCGGAGAACTTCGCTTTCGAGAGCATCAAGATCTGACCGGTCTTCGAGCTGGAAAAGAATTGTTTGAGTATCCTCGACGATCTCGTTGCTGAGCAGGTAGAATGCCCGCGAGTAGTAGAGCGACCAGTAGGCTCGATTCACCTCCACCAAGTGAGATTGCAACTGTCGAACAAACTCGGCCGATGCCATCCGCGCGTCATACTTGGCAATTTTGATGGTCGACTGGTTGTAGTGATAGCCTGCGCCTTCCAGAAGTGGTTGCACAACCGAAAGCACCATTTCAGAACTGCCCTGG
>JBCCBR010000059.1:0-11454 GCA_039033935.1 Verrucomicrobiota bacterium | reverse complement strand
GTGCAAAATTCGCTATGAAGACGAGGCGCGGTTGCGCGACTCGAGGCTCGTGGTCGGAACGACTATTAATTAGATAAATAAAGCACGCTTTTTACAGCATATCAATTCATCTTTTCGCGGTGCAGGATCAGCGATTTGGATGAGAGTTTTGAATGAGTAACGACGACAACAACCAAGCAGAGCAGCGAGCGGCTCTCGTCAGTGACGGACTGGAGACCGTTAAGAGCCGTCTCGGTGAGATGATGGAGCTTCTCTCTCAGGTGCTCACCGAGAGTGGTGCCAAGAGTATGGCGGCTCGGTTGCCCTGGCGATCAGATGAGGCAAATCTGGCCCCCGACCTCGACGACCCCTTTGAGACGGCGCAAGTCTACTCGATCGCCTTTCAGTTGCTTGATATGCTTGAGGAGCAGATCGGTCAGGAAACTCGTGAGCAGCGCGAGATCCAGTTTGGCCCCGAGGCCGAGCGCGGGATGTGGCCGCGAGTTTTGAGGGTTCTTTCGGAAGCTGGTCTTAGTCAGGAACAAATCGCGGCAGCGATCTCCTCGACAATAGTCGAGCCAGTCTTTACCGCACATCCCACCGAAGCTAAGCGGCCCAGCGTGAGGGAGCGCCACCGCGATCTCTACCAACAACTCATCCGGGTTTCTCAGGTCGATCGGAGAGCTCATTCGGCTCGGGTCGAGCGAGAAAAATTGCGGACAGCTCTCGAGAACCTCTGGAAAACCGGAGAGATTCATGCCGAGAAGCCAACGGTCGAGAAAGAGCTGCGAAATGTCCTCTATTACCTGAGAGAAGTTTTTCCAGGCGCCATCAGCGAAGTCGAGGAGAGACTTCATTGGGCCTGGGATGAAGCGGGCTTTTCGCCGGACACACTCCTCGGTCTGTCGACCTCGGGGATCCGATTTGGTCTATGGATCGGCGGCGATCGTGATGGCCATCCCTTCGTCACCGATCAGGTGACCAAGGCAACGTTTACCGAGTTGCGGGTCCAGGCGCTGAAGCTGGTTCGCCGCGAGCTGGCCGACGCCGCATCGCATCTGACGACGTTTGCCCGTCCCGAGACGACACCGGATGAATTATCCGATCGGATTGCCGCCCTCGCTGCTGAGTTGGGAGACCTCGGAGACGAAATCATGGCACGGAATCCGCAGGAGCCGTGGAGAGGGTTTCTCTACCTGCTGAGAGCAAGGCTAGAGGTGGTTGATCGGATCTCTGTGGCAGAGCTTCAGGCGGATCTAGCAATCGCTGAGCGAACCCTGAGTGTTGCCGGAGCAAATCGCTCAGCGGAGCAATGGATCGCGCCAATCGGTCGGCATCTCTCCATTTTTGGCTTTCACCTCGCCCAACTCGATATTCGCCAAAACAGCGCTTTTCACGACAAGGCAGTCGCGCAGTTGCTCGAGACTGCCGGGATTCCTGACGGAGAGAACTTTGCTGAATGGGTAGAGTCGAAGCGAGTCGCTTTTCTCACCGAAGAACTTGAATCGACTCGACCATTTCTCCACCGAGACCAACATACCGGGCCCGAGGCTGAGGCCGTCCGGGCTTGCTACACGGTTGTAGCCGAACAGATCGCGGCGCATGGCCGAGATGGCGTGGGCGCTTTGATTGTGAGCATGACGCGGCAGCTTTCCGATCTCCTCGTGGTGCACCTCTTCGCGAGAGAGGCGGGCTTAAGTCAATCGGTTGCAGGCGGTCTCGCTTGCCCCCTCCAAGTCGTACCTCTGCTCGAGACACTCGATGACCTCGAAAACGGAGAGGAGATCCTCGAGGCTTATCTTCAGCATCCAGCTGTGATCCGCAGTCTCGGTCTTTCGGGCCAGACCCAGTCCAGCTCGACGAAGTTCCAACAGGTGATGCTGGGCTACTCGGATAGCAACAAAGACGCAGGGATCCTCGCGAGTCAGTGGGGATTGCATCGAGCCCAGCGTGCCATCAGTCAGGTCGGGCAACGGCATGGGGTCGAGATCCAATTTTTTCACGGTCGTGGCGGCACAGTCAGTCGTGGAGCCGGACCGACCAACTGGTTCATGAGAGCGCTTCCGCACGGTAGCCTCAGCGGTCGATTTCGGATGACTGAGCAAGGCGAAACGATTGCTCGGAAGTATGCTTTCGCCGATAGCGCCACCTACCACATTGAGACCCTGCAGGCCTGCGCGGTGCACACCGCGGCGAGCCATCGCTTTCTCCCGAAGCGGGAGGACCACGGCGTCGAGCACCTCCCCGAGCTCGCCCGTATCAGTACGGCGGCCTACCGGGAGTTGCTCGAGAGCGACGATTTCATGGCATTTTATCGGCAGGCCACTCCGATCGATGCGATCGAACAACTCCAGATTGGCTCGCGTCCTTCACGGCGATCCGGTGCCGCAAGTCTGGCCGACCTCCGGGCGATTCCCTGGGTCTTCAGCTGGACTCAATCACGATTTTACCTGCCTGGCTGGTATGGGGTAGGCACAGCTCTGGAGCAGTTCCGGGAGAGTCATGCAAAAGAATTCGAGACCCTCGCAGAGCAGCTGTCTGAGACCACTCTGATGCGCTACTTATTTTACGGAGTCGATACGAATCTTTTCAGCGCAAACCTCGAATTGATGCACCGCTACGCTTCGCTGGTTGAGGATGAGTCGATCCGCGAGTCGTTTATGAGCCGCATCGAAGCCGAGTGCCGCCGCACCCGAGAGCACCTTGGAGCGCTTTTGCCGGGGACTCTGGAAAAGCGCCGACCCCGATATGCGAGCACCCTCGCGCTGCGAAACGAGCCGCTCATCACTTTGCACCAGCAGCAGGTCGAGCTGCTGCGCGAATGGCGGGCCGGAGACGGTGATTTGCCGGATGCTCTGCTGGTATCAATCAGCGCGATTGCCAGTGGTCTGCGGACTACGGGGTGAGTGGCGGCCGCCAGTCGCGAGCGCCTTGGGCGCGTGCGAAAGTGCGAAAGTTGAGTTTGTGCGGTCTTGTGACCAACAACGGACGCTCAACCTACCCACGTTTTTGCAAACGCGGCTACGTAACAGGAACTGACAAAGGACACTGGACCGTACCACGTTTCCCAAACGCGTTTACCAACCAAGCACTGCGAAGCGCGAGCCAATATGACTCGTTGCTTTTCATGCCCTCTGCCCTTACCGCTCCCGTTTTTCGATGATGTCTGAATCTGACGAGCCAATCTCTTTTGACTCTCTCGGTCTTCCGCCGGAGCTCACCTCTGCGATAGAGGCCCTCGGCTTTGAAGAGCCATCGCCAATTCAGGCCGCTGCGATTCCGCTGGCAATGACTGGGGTGGATATCGTCGGGCTTTCCGAGACAGGCTCCGGGAAAACTGCTGCCTTTGTCCTCCCGGCTCTCGCTCGGGTCGATTTCGAGCGAAAACAAACCCAGGTCCTGATCGTCTGCCCCACTCGCGAGCTGAGCGTCCAGGTGTGCACCGAAGTTCACCGGCTCGGGGAAAAAGTCGATCGGATGCGTGCGATCCCGGTCTACGGGGGAGCACCCTTCGATCGGCAGGAAAAGCAACTACGCTCAGGAGTCCAGGTCGTGGTCGGGACGCCGGGGCGCCTCCTTGATCATCTCCGCCGTGGTTCGCTTGATCCGAGCGGTATCGGCATGGCCGTGCTCGACGAAGCCGATCGGATGCTTGATATGGGCTTCATCGAGGAAGTAGCTACCTTGCTCGGGGAATTGCCGGAGGATCGCCAAACGCTCTTCTTTTCCGCAACGATGAAGCCCGATGTGGTTCGCTTGATCGATCGATTCGGAAACGACCCTCAAACGATCGAGATCGAGCGCAAGCAAATGACGGTCGAGTCGATCGAGCAGATCTGCTTTGAGGTGAGGGAGCGCTCCAAAGTGGAGGTGATCTCCCGCCTCGTCGACATGGAGCAGCCCAGACTCACCCTGGTGTTCTGCAACACGAAACGCTCCGTCGACGACGTCACCGAGGCCCTGCTCGGGCGGGGCTATGCGGCCGATCGATTGCATGGTGATATCACTCAGGCGCTTCGGGAGCGAGTCATGCGTCGATTCCGTGACGGGAGCGTTGAATTGTTGGTGGCGACCGATGTCGCCGCGCGTGGGCTCGATGTCGACGACGTCGATCTCGTTATCAATTACGACTTGCCCCAGGATCCCGAGGACTACGTCCATCGAGTCGGTCGGACCGGGCGTGCCGGGCGCGATGGGAAGGCGATCTCCTTTATTTTTGGTCGCGATCGATTCCGCTTGCGTACCATCGAGCGTTTCACTGGCGAGCGGATTCCCAAGGGGAAAATCCCATCGCCGCAGGAAGTCGATGGCAAACTGAGTGATCATCTCTTTGATTCCTTGCGAGAGCGCATCGAAGGGGGCGATTTGGACGAAGCGGAAGAGCGACTCGAGAAGCTGCAGCTCGACGGATTCGAAATCGATCAGATCGCTGCGGCGGCAATTGCGCTGCTCAAGGATTCCGTCGGCCGCGATAGCCAGGAGATTGTCGAAGACAAACCTCGCTCGGAGCGCCCCGCCAAGGGTCGGCGACGTCCTGATCAGGAAGATCAGCGAGACGCCGTTGACTCAGGCCCGAGAGATCGGGAAGAAAGGCGAGAAAGGAGACCCCATCCCGCAGACAGACGGGAGGGTCGAGAGGGCCGTGATGATCGAGGTCCGCGCGATCGCCCTGCTCGAAAACCTGAAGCCGATGCTCGGGGGATGGTCTCTTTGTTCATCAACGCCGGAAAAGCAATCGGCCTCTCCCCGAAAGATATTGCCGGGATGCTCTACAACCAGGCAAAGCTGCCCAAGGGCAGTGTCGGCCGGATCAATATCGGCTACAAACACTCGACTGTGGAAGTTGAAGCGGAGGTCGCCGAAAAAGCCCTTTCAGTGGCGGATTCGACTCAGCTCAAAGGGAAGGACTTCCGGATCGACTATGATCGAGGCCGACCCCCGGAAGGAAAATTTCGCCGTGACCGAGATCGCTCTGATCGAGGTCGGGATGACCGGAGAGAGCGCCGCGGAGGCAATTATCGAGGGAAGCGAAACTGAGCAATCAGTCGGGTCGACTCGGGCGACTACCTCGAAATTAAGTTTTACATTGTATTGACGTGGGTCGATCGGCTTTGCTAAGCTCGTGCTATGAAATTCGTCCCTCTTTCTTCCGCTCAGTCTCGACGGTGCCGCCAAGCTGGCTTTTCGCTGATCGAGTTGATGGTCGTCATCGGTATCATTCTGCTGCTGGCTGGTCTCTTGGTCGCGGCTCTCCCGGGGATCCAAGGACAAATTAGCCGAAGCAAGACGAAGGCGTTTCTTGCTGAGATCGCTAACGGTCTTTCGAAATACGAGCTTGAGCATGGGATTTATCCGCAAAACCCGCCGTCGGGAGGCGATCGCGACACGGCCGGAGTGGATGGCTCCGTGGTCCTCTACAAGCACCTTTCCGGCGACTTCAATGAGGATGGCGAAATTGATTTTGATGAGAACGAGACAGTCTACGTACCGAGACTCGACTTTGACTCCAACCGCGAGAGCAGCAATCCCCGATCCGATTTCGTTAACGGTGATTACCGTTTGATCGATCCCTTCGGTCAGGAGGTCCGCTACCTCGCGGAACCACCTAATCTCGAAGAGTTGGGGCGCGAACGTTCTACCATCAATCCGACCTATGATCTCTGGTCAATCGTCGATACCGATCCTGGAACTGAAGACGATCCGGCGGTGCAGGCGCGCCACATCACCAACTGGCAGGCTCAGTGATTTGCCCATGTTGGCAGGTTTGCTTGAATAAAAGTGCTTTGTCAGCCGGCGGCGACTGACATCGGGGTGATTTCCATCTCCTGCAGCTGTAGACCGTGATCCGATCTGTCGAGATTGGCTAAACTACCGTAGAGTGGGGGCGACGATGCTTTCGGACGGCTCCAACACAGGCTTTCGCGCAGTCACGGTGAAGGACAGTGGCGAGGTCCTCTTCTCGTACTCGCAGCAAGAAGGGATTGTCACGAGGGTCCGGGTAAGCCGGACAAACGGGGGTGAGCTCCTGGTCACCGAATCGGTTCGCCCTTCCCGGATCGATTCAGGTAGTGGGCAAGGCCTCTCCGAGAGAGCCTTTGTGGAGCGCTGTGAAGCGGCCAAGCGACTCCCCGACCGAATTAAAAGCGGACTGATTGCATTTGGAAAAGATGAGGAGGATGCCTTGGGAGTCGTTCTCCACTTCGACGAAGTGGAGCCTCTCGAAGAATACCTCGCATCGCGCCCGGGACTCGATGGTCCACTAGTCGATGCCTTACTCGCAGAGTGGTTTGCGCTGCTTGCCGAGGTCGCCATCGAGCCTCGGCTATTGCCTCAGATTTCGGAGCAAGATGTCGGAGTACGATGGCTCGACGGCTGTCGGTTGGGTATCGGGCTGGACTTGAGCGGACCCCTCCTGCGAAACGATCGTATTGAGGGAAACGGTCCCATCCTCGAATCCTGGTTTCGCTGGCTCGAGGCGAAGGCTTCTCGCAGGGGGCTCGGAAACGTACGCAAGCGTTGGCGCACACTTGAGAAAAGTGGCAGTGCGGGCCTGAGCGATTACTTCAACGCAGCGCGCGATGCTCTCGTGCTCGACGCCAGAAACGGTAGTCTCAGCGGACTGCTCGGCAAAGCGCGCCCTAGCCTGTTGCTTGATCCTGGCGACAGTGCTCACATCCCGAGGGGACGTCTTGCCAGCTTCTTGAGGACGAGCTTTGAGGAAGATGGTCAATCTCGGCCGGGATCGAGGGTTCCTCGACCAGAGGTCGGGCAGTCAATGTTCAGGATGCGAGGGATTCCACACCCGGATCGCGACAGTTATCTCCTCCCGCCGGAAAGAGGCTTCGAGGATACGCTGGTAGCTCCTGTGACCACGAAACAGGGTAACTCTTTTCTGCGCGGCAATCCAGCTAGCGTGGTGGCGACCTCGTTCCGATGTGAGAGCAACTTCACTGCGATCGTTGCCGAAACTGGGGAACGCAGCCCACTTCCGGTATTGCGGCGTTTGGTTGTGGAGCCGCGCCTTGGCGCGACTCGCGATCCGATGGCCGAGGGGATCTGGCGTGGCGAAGATCTTGTGATCGGCTTGCTCAAGGCGGTTCACCAGGCAATCGCCGCGTTTGACTCCACTGACTTTGGTCTTGCCCTCGAGAGCCCCTGGCAGATTGAGATGTCAGGCGGCGGACTTGATGGCGTGAATCATCGCTCTTCGAAAGATCTGGCAACGATGCGACCGAAGCTGTGGGAGGCAAAAATTCGAGTGGAGCAACCGACTGAGTGTCACCTCCGAGTAGCGATGCCGGTCTGGGCTTACCTCTCGGATAGGCTCGACCACCTCTTTTTTCCGGTTCTGGCGATCTGGCTGCTGGAAGGGGAGCGCTTTGAGTGGGCCTGGCAAAACGACAGGATCGCTGAAGAACCTTTCAATTGGAATCGGGGCTTAGACGCCCTTTTCCGGGCCTGTCGGGAGCACTTTGATCCCTCCAGCGCGAGGCATCGTGAGCGATTCTTGAGCTTGTTGAGCGAGGCGCTCAGCGTCGGGTGACCCGGCTCGTCGCCTCCTTCAGCGCCGCGAGAGCTTTTCAATCTCAGCCTGAAAAATCTTGCCCCGCTCCTCCCGCGACATGTCGGGTGATTGCTGACGCAGTTGCATCATCCGCTGGAATAGCTGACCTCGCTGATCGTCGCTGAGCTGGGAGAGTTTTTCACGCATCTCAGGCGGAGGCCCTCCGCTGCGGCCGCCTTCTCTCCCTTTGCCTTTCATCCCCTTGCCTTTTCCGTCGGGGCGCGCAGCGATCCCCGAGCGACCCGGATCAGCTCCACCGGGACGTGCTTCCCCATCCTTTAGACCGAGGTCCTCGTAGCGGACCGTGAACACCTCGCCGCCCTCGATTGCGATTCGCGCAGCGACGAGTTCGAGATCGACATTGGCGCTCAGTTCGACCATGCGCCAGCCCTGCGAATTCGTTTCGTCCGACACCACGAAAGTCTCCTTGGTCTGCCGGTCGACCAGAGTCGCGACCATATTTTTGTCAGCCATGGCGACGCCAGTGAGGACCAGTGAGTCGCTCAGATTGATCGAGCGAGAGAACGGCGAAAGCCGATTCAGCGCCTCGAAATTCTGTGCCTCTGGCGACCGAGGGATCGGCTCGGTCGCAGCAGACTGCAGCACAGAGATAGCAGCGAAGATGATGGGCAGGAGTGTCCTCACGTCTCGTTAAACACCATAGCAAAGGCCGAGTTTCTTCCAATCATTTTGAAATCCTTAACCCTATTCAATGAATGACCTAACCCTGTTGAATCGGTCACCCAACCCTATTGAATGAGTGACCTGACCCTGTTGACCAGGAACTCTATTTCTGACAAGCTCGCGATCGTGAAGGAGCGATTGGTAAAGTCGAGGCCCAGCATTTGGGGCCGTGAAATCCGGTTTTTGTCGTTTGTCCTTCTCTGGGGAATCAGCGGGGGAGTCTCAGACGCAAAGCCCCTCAAGGTGTTTGTTCTCGCGGGGCAGTCGAACATGCAGGGTCATGCCCGGGTCTCGACGATAGAGCATCTCGGTATGTCAAATGAGACGACATCACTGCATGCAAAAATGATCGACGAATCTGGTGATCCCAGAGTGTTGGATGATGTCTGGATATCCTACCTCTCGCGAGACGGTGAAAAATCGGGACCCCTCACCACTGGTTTTGGCGCTGACGAAGATAAGATTGGTCCGGAGCTGACCTTTGGTATCACCATTCGAGAGATCCTCGATGAGCCTGTCTTGCTAATCAAAACTGCCTGGGGCGGGAAGAGTCTCCACACAGACTTTCGTCCGCCGAGCGCTGGACCCTATCAATACCAATCTGGAGAATTGGAGCGGCTTGCAAAACGCGGCGAAGATATCGATCAACGCCGAGCGGAAAAGGTCGAGGCTACGGGGCATTATTACCGATTGATGATCGATCACATCAGAGAGGTGCTCGGGAGGGTCGATGAAATCGTCCCGGATTTTGATCCTGAAACTGGGGCCGAGCTTGCGGGTTTCGTCTGGTTCCAGGGCTGGAACGACATGGTCGATAGTGGAGTCTATCCTGATCGAGGACAACCCGGTGGCTACAATGCCTACAGTGAGAATCTGGCCCATTTCATTCGGGACGTCCGCCGGGACTTGAATCGTCCGAAGCTCCCCTTTGTCATCGGTTTGATGGGAGTGAACGGCCCAACGGCCGAATACACTGCAGCCGAGCAGCGGTATCGGGCGGTCCATCAGAATTTTCGCGATGCGATGGCGGCACCGGCTGCGAATCCTGAGTTTGAGCGAAATGTCATCGCTGTATTGACGGAGACTTACTGGGATCTCGAACTGAAAGAGCTGATTGCTCGTGACGAGCGTCTCCGGCGCGAATCACGCGCCGCGCAGAAAGAGAGAGGTCTCGATGGTCGGGCGGCGGCGACGCTGCTCGAAGAATTGCGTGCTGCTGAGTTTTCAGCGGCAGAGCGTGAGTTACTCTCCATAGGCGTCTCCAACCAGGCCTATCACTATCTCGGCTCGGCTAAGATTCTGGGTCAGATTGGCGAGGCTTTTGCCGAGGCCATCGGTGAACTGGTCAAACAGAATGACATTTGATGATCTACCGTCATGCAAACCGGTTGAAGCCACACCAGGTTGAGTCTCGCTTCCGATGAAACGCCAACTCCACTACCACAATCCACTCCTCACTGATCTCTACCAGATCACGATGGCCGCGGGGTATTTCGAGGCCGGGAAAGCCGAACAGGAATCAGTCTTCCACCTGTTTTTTCGCTCGCTTCCATTTAACGGTGGTTACGCCATTTCAGCCGGTCTGGAAGATGCCGTGAGGTGGCTTGAGCACTTTTCGTTTGATGACGAGGTTTTGAGCTATCTCTCGAGTTTAAAAGGGAATCAGGGCGAGCCTCTATTCACCCCAGAGTTTTTGGAGTATCTCAAAGGTTTGCGGTGGAGCTGTGATGTCGACGCGATGGCCGAGGGCACTCTCGTCTTCCCCCATCAACCGATCTTGAGGGTCAAGGGACAACTGCTCCAGGCTCAGTGGGTCGAGACGGCTTTATTAAACATTATCAATTTCCAAACCTTGATCGCGACCCGGGCGGCACGGATTGTCGGTGCTGCGTCAGGAGATCCGGTGCTGGAATTTGGACTGCGTCGTGCGCAGGGTCCCGACGGGGGATTGATGGCAAGTCGGGCAGCCTACATCGGTGGCTGCGCGGCAACTTCTAATGTGTTGGCCGGGCATGAATTCGGTATTCCTGTGAAGGGGACTCATGCTCACTCCTGGGTGATGTCTTTTGATGATGAGCTGTCTGCGTTTCGCGAGTATGCCGAGGCGATGCCCGACAATTGCGTCCTCCTTGTTGATACCTTCGACACCCTCGCGGGCGTCGAGCATGCCATCGAAATCGGGCGGGAGCTGCGCCAGCGAGGACACCAGCTTGCCGGAATCCGTCTAGATTCGGGCGATCTCGCCTGGCTCAGCAAAGAGTCTCGCAAGCGGCTCGACGAGGCGGGTTTTGAAGACACCGCGATCGTCGCGAGCAATGATCTCGACGAGGAAACAATTGAGAGTCTGCGGAACCAGGGAGCCAAAATCACCGTCTGGGGTGTTGGGACGAGAATGGTCACTGGCGGCGAGCAGTCGGCTCTTGGGGGAGTCTACAAACTCGGTGCTCTCCGGGATGAAAAAGCGGGGTGGATTCCTAAAATGAAGTTGAGCGAAGAGAGGGTCAAGGTGAGCCAACCGGGAATCCTCCAGGTGCGTCGCTTTCGCGAAGGGGATCAGCTCATTGGCGATGCCATTTACGACGAGGAGAGAGGCTGCCCTGCTCACCCCACCCTGATCGACCCGAGTGAGCCGCTGAGGCGGAAGGTCATAGCTGAAGCGGCCCAGGGCGAAGACCTGCTCGTTCCCCTCTACCGAAAGGGAGAGCTTGTTGCCGAGCTCCCATCTCTCGACGTCGTTCGCGACCACGCGGCAGCTCAGCTGACTTTGCTTGATTCGACAATTCGTCGGATCGACAGGCCTCACCGCTACCCGGCAGGGCTCGAGTCGGGTCTATATAATCGAAAACAAGAACTGCTCGATGCCTTGGAAACATGAAGCGTGCGTTGCTCCTTGTTGATATCCAAAACGATTTCCTGCCGGGCGGCGCTCTTGCGGTTCCTTCCGGAGACGAGGTCGTTGCGGTGGCCAATCAGCTGATGGCGAGTGTTGACCTAGTCGTCGCGACTCAGGACTGGCATCCCCCAGACCATGGTAGCTTTGTGACCAGTCATCCCGGAAAGGAACTCTATGAGATAGTTGATCTCGGTGGATTGCCGCAGGTGCTTTGGCCAGTTCACTGCGTCGCCGAGACAGCAGGGGCTGAATTTTCCGATGAGCTCGATAAGGAACGCATCGATCGAGTCTTTCACAAAGGCACCTCGCCCGACATCGATAGCTACAGTGGATT
>JBCCBR010000058.1:0-11510 GCA_039033935.1 Verrucomicrobiota bacterium | reverse complement strand
CCAAACCCTTGCACTTTCTGTGGTCCTCTCGGGCCTCGGGAGCGCTGGCTTGGTTTCGGGAGAAGAACTCGTCGACATTGTCGGACTGCAAAGCCTGCCGACCGAGATGGCTGAGGGTTGGATCGAAACCCAGCTGGAATTTGTCGAGTCGAGCGGCGTGACGATGGCCCGAGCCGATGACCTCGCCTTTTTTCTCGAGAATGCTCTGCGTGATCGAGGCTACAAGAGCGCCACCGTCGATTGGACCTTGTTAGGGGATGGCGAAGCGAAGCGAATCCGTCTTCAAGTCGATGAGGGAAAGACCGTAACCGTGGGACACATCCATACCGAAGGAAATGAAGCGGTTCAGGATGAGGCGGTTGCAGAGGTTCTTCTCACAGCGACCCGGAAACGACTCCAACTCGACGAGGGCGACCCCACTCCTTTCGTCGCCAACGATATCCAGAGCGGCGAAAAGCGTCTCCTCGAACTCTATCGCCTGCTCGGGTTTCGCGATGCTTCGATTGACCTCACAACCGAGCTCACCGGCAGCGCCGCGATTATCAACGTCAGCATCGCTGAAGGTGTGCAAAAACGAGTCGGGGACATTCGCGTAGCCGCAGCACCTGATCCGGTAATTTCCGAAAAGGTCGAGCCGATCCTTGCTGACTTTGTGGGGAAGACCTACAGCGCTGCGACCGCTGCGAATCTCAAGACCCGGTTCCGGGAGCTGGCGGTGAATTCAGGCTATTACAACGCCACTGTCACAGTCGAGGAAGCCGAGATCGCGACGCCGATTGCTCAGCCGGTTTCGACTTCGTCCGGGGGAATCGGAGCGGTCGGGGCGGTCGCTGCAGCCCCTCTCTCGGGCGAGCTGCCGACACGTGCTGACTCGGTCGCACCGATCGACTCGGTTGACCTCGTTGTGAACATCGACTGGGGCAATCCGGTCGTGGTCAATGATATCCGGGTGAGCGGCCACGAGAAAGTTCAGGACCGATTTTTCGATCGTCACTTCTCTGACATCGAGGGCGAGCCCTATCGCCCCAGTGAACTGAACAGCGAAATCGAGGAGCTTCTCGAGACCGGAGCCTTTGAAACGATTCGCACCGATATCGTGGAGCAGCCCGATGGAACCGCTGCTCTCGAAATCGAAGTCGAGGAAAGCTACTCCCGGACTCTCGCTGTCTACGGGGGCTACGCGACCTACGAGGGTCCCATTGGCGGTTTCGAGTTCAAGAATCTCAACCTGTTTGGCAGTGTCCGGACGATCGATGCCACGATCGAAGCCTCTCGCCGCGGCGCTCGGGGCGAGGTCGGCTTTACCGATCCGTGGTTTCTCTGGACCGACTACGAGTTTAACGCCAGCATTTTCGCCCTCAATCGAGCTGAGGAGGGCTACGACCGCTTTACAACCGGTGGCCGCTATCAGCTCGGGAGGACGCTTGGGGAAGAAAAGAGGACGACGCTAAGCTTATTCGGCGAAGCGAGCTACACTGATGTGCACGACACCGAAATCGATGAAGCTCTAATTGGCGACCGCACTTATTTTGCCAACATGGTCGGGGTTTCGTTTCGTCACGATCGACGGGACGACCCGGCAAAGCCACGCTCTGGGTGGATTGCCCAGGCTTCGGCGGCGGTTGCTGCAGATGCGACCGGAAGCGAAGTCGAATTCTTCAAGGCAACCGGAGGCCTTGGATTCTACTTCCCGATAAAAGAAACGACCCTTCGCTTACGGGCCCGAGCTGGAATCATCCGGCCGATCGGCGATCAGGGCGATATCCCAATCGATCTCCGATTTTTCAATGGCGGAGCCAATAGTGTGCGGAGCTTCGAGGAGCGGCGCCTTGGCACTCGGGATCCTGCCAGTGGCTTTCCGGTCGGGGGTGAATTTTTCTCGGTCGCCAGCCTCGAATACGATATCCCGATCGAAGCAATCAACGGACTGAGCGTGGTCCCATTTGCTGATGCTGGCAATCTCATTCTGGATGCCGATGATGCTTCGCTCGACGATCTGCGCTACGCCGTCGGGCTCGGGCTCCACTACAACACCCCGATTGGTCCTCTACGCGTTGAGTATGGCATTAATCCAGACAAACGCGCTGACGAGCCTGATGGGGTGCTGCACGTCGGATTCGGTGTCGCTTTTTAAACTGGCGTAGCTGTTCAGAGGGCAGCCTAAAGGTTCACCCGGATTCTTTAGTCATGCGGTAGCTCGCAAAAATACCAACACAGCCGAGCGCCAGCAGGAACGAGAGGAGAAAAGGAGCTCCTGCCATGACGATGGGAGCTTCTTCCCGGGTGTAGAAGCGAAAAATCATGGTCATGACGAGCGGACCCAGAATCATCGCAAGCGATCGGGCTGAGGTGATGACCCCTTGAAGAGCACCTTGAGTCTCGTCGCTGACCGCACGCGACATCAGCCCCTGCAAGGATGGTGTAATGACCGCTCCGAGTGCGCTGATCGGGATCACCAGGAACACCATCCAACCTTGTGTGATGAAGGCGAAACCGAGGAAAGCTATCAACTCGACCCCCAGCCCCGCCCAGATGCAACGCCGCTCTCCCCACCGAGGAATCAGGATGCGGATCAGACCCGCCTGAACCGCCGCCATGCAGATCCCGTAGGTAGCCAGTGAAATGCCGACCTCGCGGGGCCCCCAATCAAATTGAAACTGGGTGTAGTAGGCCCACACTGCCGGGTAGACGACAAAGGCACACTCCAGCACGAACATAAATATCAGCAGCCGCGAGATTTGTTTTAGAGCGGTCACTTCGGCCAGCACCGCAAAAGGATTCGCCTCCGACCAGCTGAAGCGGCGGCGTTTTTCGGGCTTGAGGGTTTCGGGTAAGACTACCAATCCGAAGATGAGATTAAGAAGCGCCAAGGCCGCCGCGGCCCAGAACGGGACCCTCGTGCCGGCTTCAGCGAGTACCGCACCAAGCAGCGGCCCGATCACAACACCGACCCCGAAAGCAGCCCCGAGCAGACCAAAATTGGCAGCTTTTTTCTCGGGAGCCGAGATGTCGGCGATGCAGGCGTTGGCCGTCGCGATGGTGGCGGTGGTGACCCCACCGATCACGCGAGCGGCGAGAAGCAACCAGATCGACTCCGCGAAAATCAGGATGACGTAGTCAATCACGAGAAAGGCAAGCGAGAGGAGGAGCACTGGTCTCCGCCCGAAACGGTCTGAAAGCTTGCCCAAAGTCGGCCCAGCAAGGAACTGCATCAAAGCGAAGACGGTCGCGAGGATCCCACCCCAGACCGCCGCTGAAGAAAGGTCCGATCCCCCGCCGACCTCCTGAATCAGCGCTGGCATCACCGGTATGATCACGCCGATGCTCATGGCATCGATCAGCACGGTGAGGACGAGGAAAACAATCGCGAGACGGGGGTTCCGCATCCGAGAGTCTAGCGAGAAGTCGAGGAGTGCCAAGCTGGTTCGGAGTCACGCTCGGTCCAGCTTAGGCAAAAAGAAGGGCGAATCGTCGGGCCAAGATCGCGAACATTTACGAAATGCGAAGAAGGACACTTCTACTTCGCGATCCAATCACCCTTTCAATGTGTTTCAATTGTGATACATTTTGTGATGCCACAAAGCGCTGTCATACACGCTCGAATCGATCCGGACACCAAGGCCGCTACCGAGAGTGTCCTCGAAACTCTAGGGATCACCCCGACCGAGGCAATCAGACTGCTCTATCGTCAAATTGCCATCCGCGGTGATTTCCCGCTGGAGCTTCGTGTTCCAAACGAAGAAACAGCCGAAGTCCTCTCCAACGCAGAAAAGGGAGAAGGCGTCGAGACCTTTGAAAGCCTCGATGAGCTCTTCGAATCATGGGACGATTGAGGGTATCGCAGACTTCAAGGTTTCGTAAGGACGTGAGGCGAATGCAAAGGCGGGGAAAAGACCCTGAAAAACTCAAAGAGACGATCCGACTTCTTGCTTCTGAAATCACTCTTCCACCACGATTCCGTGACCACGCTCTAAGTGGAAACTGGTCAGGCTGGCGAGATTGCCATATCGAGCCAGACTGGCTTCTTTTGTATCAGGTTAGCGAAGAGCAATTGCTTCTTGGTCGGACAGGCAGTCACTCGGATTTGTTTTGAAGTTACCGTGGCTGACTGAATCAGAGCCCCATCCGGCTCAGGAAAGACCATACAATCTGAGCATTCTTCAATTCAAAAGCGCCGAATCTGAATGTTCCGAAACCAAACTTGCTGACCGTGATTCTGGAAGCCGATACGGCCAACCATCGGTAGATCGGCGAGAGCGGTTTTGAACTTATTGGGGGAACCATCCGGATTCTGATTCGGGGTGGTCCACTGACTGATGTCGGTCGAGATGATTTCCTGACCGTTCATCTTCAGCGTGAGAAGATCGCCACGGACGCTCAAGACCAGGGTATTCCATTCCCCAATCGGCTTCCCCGGATCAGAACTCGGGGCCAGTGCATCGTAGAAGGACCCGTTTGCTTTCTTCGCTTCCACTTCGCGTCCTTTGGCCGCGGCAAAACCAGGAGTATCCATCAATTGAATTTCAAAGCCACCCTGGACCGGGTTATTGGGATCGGTGCGGAAGAAGACACCACTGTTGGCTCCTTCGGTGAGCTTGTATTCGAGTTTCAACTCAAAGTGAGCGTAGTCTTCTGCGGTCCAGATGTATCCCATCCCGACTTGCTGCTCCTTGCCATCCTTACCTTTCCGGGTCGTCATGTGGCAGGTCATGGAACCATCGTCCGCGATCGACCAGGCCCCCTCGCCAAACTCCCAGGCGTCGAGATTGCTCCCATCAAAAAGAGTCGTCATTGCCCATGACTTGCGTTTCGATCTGAGCTCCTCCTCGCGGGTTGCTCGGAAAGCACTCGAGATCTCGATGGCACGGGCGCGATCCTCCCCGTCGTAGTCCCAGAAATCGGCAATCACTTTCTCAACGACAGGGTAGTCGGCCCCGTCGTCACCAATCTCAGCACGGCGCTGGGCGAGCCGATCTTTGAGGCTCGCGATCAACTCAGCATACTCGGGATTATTGTATTCATTCCGATTCTCTTGGGGGTCTTTGGTCAGGTCATAAAACTCCCAGGCGGGAGGCGTTTGGTAAGACCCATCGTAGCGACATCCATAGTAAAAAATCAGCTTGTGCTCTTTGGTCCGGATACCGACATGGCCCGGGTTATCGTGGTGAGCCATGTGCATCCAATAGCGGTAGTAGGCCTCCTGCTTCCATCCCTCCGGTTCTTGCCCGGTTTCGCAAATGGACTGGAAGCTACTTCCCTGCATGTAATCAGGTGTTTCAAGTCCAGCGAAGCCTAACAGCGTCGGACCAAAGTCGACATTCTCGATGATGGCATCAGTGACGGAACCCGCTTTGATCAGTTTTGGATACCGAATCAGGAAAGGCATCCGCATCGATTCTTCATACATCCAGCGCTTGTCCTGATAATCGTGCTCACCCAGCATGAAGCCCTGATCACCGGTGTAGACGATCACTGTATTATCCAATTCTCCAGTTTCTTCGAGGTAGGCAAACAACCGCTCCAGATTGTCATCAATCCCTTTTACGCAGCGAAGGTATTTCTTGAGATAAACGTTGTAGGCAAGGCGGGTCACCTCCTCCGCGCTGAGATTCTCGGGGTCATAGTCCTCTGGATAGTCCTGCGGGAATAGGCGGGGCAGATCTTTCGAATAAGAACGCCGTGGGTTCCGATCACCAATCGAAGTGCCGATGTGAGGGACCAACTCATCGTTGTAGCCGCGAGTCGCGATCGATCCGAATTCGGGCTGATTCTCCTGCCAGAGATTCGGCGGCTCTGGGATATCAAGGTCCGCAAGGTGATCGTTGTAACGCTCGGCGTGCTCGAAGTAATCGTGCGGTGCCTTGTAGTGATGCATCAGGAAGAAGGGCTCATCACTATCCCTGCGCGATTCGAGCCATTCCAAAGTCAGGTCAGTGATCGCGTCAGACGAGTGTTTGTCGGGAAATTCGATCGTGTTTTCGCCCCATTTCTTTTCACCACGGATCCGAAATGTGGGTCCGTGATAATCCCCCTGCCCCGGCAGCACTGCGTAGTAATCGAACGCGCCCGGCTCTTCTTTGAGGTGCCACTTCCCAATCATCGCGGTTTCGTAACCCGCCTTCTTTATTTCAATCGGCAGATACTGACGCTCGCTCGGGATACCTCCCCAGAGATCGTAAACGCCGTGGGTATGCGGGTATTGCCCGGTCAGGACTGAAGCGCGACTCGGCGAGCAGATTGAGTTCGTACAGAATGCGTTTTGGAAGAGCATACCTTCCTTCGCGAGGCGATCGATCGTCGGAGTCGGATCGAGCTCGGCGAGACGACCACCGTAGGCACCAATCGCGTGCGCCGCATGATCATCGGACATGATGTAAAGAATATTGGGGCGGTCGTTTGCCCCGGCAGAGAGGGCGAAGACGGTCGACAGGATGAGTGCTTGAAGAAGGCGACGAATCATGGGTGCGGAGTGTGCAGGGGATGGGGCAAGATCGCAAGCTTTTGTGGGTAGCTCGTGGACGAAGCTGCTGGTCGTCCTGGGGGACTCTCGCGGGTTGGAAAACCCGCGCTCCATTTACACTTTCTTCCACCGCTTATGCATCCAGATCCATTGCTCAGGATGGCGTAGGATGATTCGCTCGAGAGCCTGATTGAAGCGACGGGTGTTTTCTTTGACGATCTTCCGAGTGGGCCCCTCCGAAACGATTTCGAGGGGCTTTTCAAATCTCAACACGTGTTTACCATCGGGCTCACGCCAACTCGAAGCCGGGACGACAGGAGACTGAGTCACGCGAGCCAAGACTGCGAGGCTACGGAAGGTGTGCGCCGGGTGGCCGAAAAACTCAGACGGTGTCCCATCTTCCTTGATCGCGAACTGATCGAAGGTCGCGACGACGACATGATTTTTATCGAGGAGATCGAGGATTTCGTCGAGGGAGTCTGCTTTTTCAATCGTGCCGAATCCAGCACGATGAAAGCGGCGCAAAACCAGAGAATTGAACCAGGCGGGTTTCAGCGGTTTGCGGATGAAATGAAAGCGCCCCTTCAGTTCTTCAAAACCGGCGATGCCTGCCACGGTGGAAACTTCCCAATTACCAAAGTGCCCGGTCAGGAGGAGCACGCCTCGCCCTGCCTCAAGAGCCTCAGTGAGGACTTCCCCGCCGTCGATCCGAATCATCGCTGCCTTTCCTCGTGAGGATGTGAAAGCGAGCTTAAAAAACTCGACAAAAAAGAGTCCAAAGTGAGCGTAGTAGCGCTCCGCGAGTGTCCGAATTTCGCTCTTCGTCCACACTTTCCCAAATACCCGACTCATGTTTTCGAGGACGACGGATCTTCGAAGGGGTGCCAGCCGATAGATGAGTTTCCCATACCAAGGCGAGCTGAGCCCGACTGGTGCTGCCGTTGCGATGGCGGTGGCCGTATCTCCACTGTGAGTAATTGAAACTCGAATCTCCTCAATTCGATGGCGGTTCATGACAGCTTCGGCCCGCTCGCTCGCAGCGACCTCGGGCGCTCCATAGCCATCCCGGGTGATCGCAAAATCGACCGGCTCGATTGCTCCGAGTCCAATTTCCCGCGGGAAAAGCTTGGCGCAGGCTTCCTTTGCAGCAAATCGGCCTGCAAGCGTTTCGGCTTTCAAATTCTCGCCGGCGTCATCTAATTCCCGTTCCGAAAAAAAGGCAGCCAGTCCAGCGCGACCGTGATCGGCGACCAGCTTTTCAACCCGCTCAATCGGGACAGTGTCGATTCCACAGCGCATGACGAGGACTCACCTCTATTCCAGGTTTCACTGCGTCGGGAGCCCAACGATCAGGGCCGTGTTTACCCCACCGAATCCGCGGCAGATCAGAAGTGCCGTCTTGATCTGATGGGAGCCAGATCGTGTCGCGATCGGGAAATCGGCAAACTCAGGATCGGGTGCTTCGAAATTCGGGACTGCAGGGACTTCGCCGCGCTTCAAGAGCTCAAGTGTGAGGGCAAGATCAGCCATCCCAGAAGCGGCAATCATGTGACCGAAGGCCCATTTAAAGGCAGTCACAGGAGGGATCTCGCTAGAGCCGAATGCTTCCCGGATACCGAGCGCCTCGGTTTTATCAGAAGCCGGAGTACCGTTGCCATGGGCCACGATCAGGTCAATACCATCGGGAGAGAGATCGGCGTCGGCCAGAGCCATCGTGATCGCTCGGTTGACTCCAGAGCCCTCTTCATCGAGCTCAAAAACGCCTGTCGCTTCTCCGACACAGGCAAACCCCAATATCTTCCCCAGGACTTCGGCACCTCGCGACGCTGCGGACTGCTCAGTCTCGAGTGCGACCGCCGCCGCTCCCTCACCGAGTGCCGTGCCACTCCTGGACCGGTCGAATGGCCTTGGGATTCCATCGGTAGCGAGACCGAGTTGGTAGTAGTAAAGCAAGTTCTCCGGCTCAAACGGCGCATCGTGCGCTACGGCGACGATGCGGGACGCTTCACCGTTGCGAATCGCAGCAACCCCTTCACCGACGGCGAGCGGCCCACTGGCGCAATGATTCGTGATGCAGGCATTGGTGCCCTTGAACTGAGCGCGAATTCCGACGTGACACAGCACGTTATTGGGAAGGTTTTTCAGAAGCCACATCGGAGTGACCTGCTCGCTGAGTTCGGCTCCAAATCGCTGCAACTCACCCTCGGCGGACTCGATCAACGGCAAGTAGTCGTAATTGGAATGAAACGAACCACCACCCGATCCGGCGATGATCCCAGTTTGATCGTTGAACGCAGGCTGCTCCGACTCGTCCAAACCGTCGCGCCACGATTTCCAGCCGCTCCCGTCAATTGCGCGCTCTGCTGCGTAGATCCCGAAGAGATCACTTTTCGAAATGGTCTTGTGCAGCTTTCGCTCAGGAACGAGGGTTCGATTATCAGTAGTGACCTCTGCACCGAATTTGACAGGCCAATTCTCGCTGGGCCAGGATTCGTAAGGTCGGACTGACGAGTCACCCGAAAGCAACTGATCACAAACGCCAGCGACCGTTTCTCCGGCACCGCAGACAAGACCACTTCCAGTGACGACAATGGTGGATTCCGCAACGCTCATGAGGCAGAGAATTCGGGGTTGAGGAAAACAAGGGAACTATTTGATCCACCGAAGCCAAGCGAGTTCGAGAGCGCGGCTCGGATCGGTAGTTCAGCAGGATCGCCGATCACCAGGTTCACTTCGCAGTTGGGATCTGGCGTCCCGTAGTTGGCATTCACTGGCGCAATACTATCGCGTATCGCCAGACAGCAGACACCCGCTTCGACCGCTCCTGCCGCAGCGATGAGGTGCCCCATGCAGCTTTTGCTGGAGCTGACTCTCACCTCATCGATCCGATCCCGAAAGACGCCGTGCAGCGCAGCGCATTCGCTGGCATCGTTCATCTGAGTCGAAGTGCCGTGGGCATTGACATAGTCGACCGCACTGCGATCGACCCCGGCATCCCGGAGAGCTTGCTCAATTGCCTGGATTGGCCCATCACCATCGGGCGGAGAATCGGTGATCCGGTAACAGCTCAGCGAGTTGCCATCTCCGCCGAACTCCGCGTAAATTTTCGCGCCCCGGTCGACCGCCAGGTCCCAGTCTTCGAGCACCAGAAAACCGGCCCCTTCTCCGAGCAGAAAGCCGTTGCGGGTCGCGTCAAAGGGACGGCTCGCGCGCGTCGGGGTCTCGTTGTCGGTCGAAAGCGCACCGAGGAGGCAGAAACCAGAAATCCCAACCGGATTGATCATCGAGTCGAATCCTCCCGCGAGCATCCGATCGCAGTTGCCACGACGCATCGCTTTCAAGGCCGTGCCAATAGCCTGTCCCCCGGAGGCACACGCGGTGTGAACCGAAGTGGCGTATCCGGCGATGCCGAACTGGCGCGTCAGAAAGCCAAGCCCGGCATTCGACTGCCACGAGGCAATCCGCTTCGGATTGACCTGGAACGAATCGCTCAGCATGCCATCAGGAGCGAGAGCTCGGTCGTTCCAGGCGTGAGACTCGACCCGACAGAGGTCTTCATACCCAACCGAGATCATCCCGGCACCGACTGAAAGGCCCCAGCGATCAGAGTCCTCTCGCGTCGGCTGGATGCCGGCATCTCGAAGCGCCTCGGCCGCAGCGGCGAGGGCAAAGGATTGAGCCCGCGAGGCAAAACGATAGCGGCCCGCGTCAGGGACTTGTTTTTCAGGATCAAACTCCTTTACCTCAGCCGCGATATGAGTTGAAAAGCCGCTCGCATCGAATCCGGCAATTTCAGCACCGCCACTCTTGCCAGCCTGCAGGGCCGCCCATGTCTCTGCTGCAGAGTTTCCGACCGGCGTGACCATTCCGAGGCCGGTCACGGCAATGCGGCGTTTGTCGCGAGTCGCGCTCATCGGTGACTGAAGTTTACCCGCACACTGCTGGTGACCCGTTTGCCGATACGCGATTCACAGTAAACGTGAAAAGTCGAGTCATCGACCTGCTCCCCGCGCGCAACGAGAGTGAGTAACTGTCCCGGGGACATGAAGCGGCGGATTTTGACATCGTTGACTCCGACCTTTGCCCAGACTTCAGCATCACTCCGCTCTCCCACGAGTTGATCGGCCAATTCGGTGTGGGCTGCCATCAGGAGCGTTCCCGGGAAGACGGGTTTGAGCGGGAAATGATCTCCGAAAAATCCAGCTTCCTCGGGAATCTGAAGGTGGGCGGAGATTTCCCCAAGCTCAGCTGGCTCAATCCGCTCCAAGGGTAGCTCTGGAAGGCCCGGGAAGATCCCGCGTTCAGCTTCGCCGGACCGGAGCCGATCGTAGTGAGCTCTGAGCTGACCGGGATCATCAAAACGGTCGGCGGCCACCATCGGTCCAAGACTGTCAGTCATCCGCACGATCAGCTCTCCATCGACTGACGCCGTGCCGTGGTAGCTGACAGCTTCTTCATCGCACTGAATCAATTCAGACTCGAGTTTCCAAAGAGATCCCCCGTTAGTCATGGTCTTAAAGTCGACCATGCCACAGATACCCGCCACCGGGCGCCGCTTGAAGTCGACCGCCTTCATCGCCGACCAGGCTGCGAGCTGACCGACTGCCTCACAGACGACCGCAGACGGAATCTCTCCACAGTGGTCCGGCAACCAGAATTCGCCGACAATGTGTTTGCCGACCTCGTCCTCGACGATGCGATCGACAAAGGTGTAAGCGCAAAAGCGATCACTCATGTGAGCGTTGTGACTCACCCGGCGTTTTGCTCCCGGATCACCATCTTGCAGAAGGTCTCGGTGGTGAAGAGCTTGGGGATTTCGGCTGCTTTGAGAGGATCTGGGAATCTGTCTGCAGGCACTTCGTCCATGTAGCTCTTGAGAGCCGCGACACCTGCCTCGGTGACCACTCCTCCATCTTCGAATTCTTCCTCAGAGAGATCTCCGCGAGCTTCTTCGACAGCCTTTCCCCGAGGAATCTTCACCCCGAACTCACGCTCGAGGCGGAATACGATGTCGAGAAAATCAATCGACTCGGCGTCGAGGTCGTTGATG
>JBCCBR010000057.1:0-11539 GCA_039033935.1 Verrucomicrobiota bacterium | reverse complement strand
AGAACCAGGAGGCGATCTTAGCAGCCCAGAATGTCGCTCAGACTCGATTCCTCGAAGACAACGCCAAGAAGGATGGTGTGACCACCACCAGCAGCGGGCTTCAGTATGAAGTGATCACAGAGGGAGATGGGGCCAAACCCGCCGCGACCGATACAGTGACGGTTCATTATCATGGCACCCTCATCGACGGAACCGTCTTCGACAGCAGCGTCGAGCGTGGTCAGCCGACTTCCTTCCCTCTCAATCGAGTGATTTCGGGCTGGACTGAGGGACTCCAGCTGATGCCGACGGGGTCGAAATACCGTTTTACGATTCCCTCAGATCTCGCCTACGGAGATCGGGGCGCTGGCACTGACATTCCTCCGGGGGCGACGCTGGTTTTCGAAGTCGAATTGATAAAAATCGGCGAATAGAGATTTCTGACCAGTCGGTTCCTGGGTCTGTTAATGCTTAGTCGCATCGTTTCAGGTGGTCAGACAGGTGCCGACCGAGCTGCCCTCGACTGGGCAATTTCTCTGGGCTACCCGATCGGAGGGTGGTGTCCTGCTGGTCGCCGCGCTGAAGACGGTCCGATAGACCTTCGTTATCCGCTGCAAGAGACTGCCGATGAGGGCTACACTCGACGAACAGAGTGGAATGTCAGAGATAGTGATGCGACTTTAATCGTGACAAGAGCCAAGGTCCTGACCGGGGGCTCTCAACGAACTCAAAAATTTGCCATCAAATGGAATCGACCCTGCTTTCATGCGTGGACGGTGGGTCAGGCCGCCGAAGTCCGACAATTCCTTGACGACCATGCGGTCACAGTTCTCAACATCGCGGGGCCCCGCCTATCTACTGACCCTGAGATCCTCTCTTTTGTCGATCCTTTCCTGACGGCGGCTTTACCAAAGCCACCTACCGATCCGTAAACCGCACCACATCTGCCTGAATCATGGAAAATGCTACCCTTGACCCTCCCAGCGGCTTGACCGCTGAGCAACTTACCCTCAAAGACGAGATCGTCTCTCACCTCGTCCGTGTCCAGGGCCATACCCCAGAGAAAGCGACTCAGAAGGATTGGTGGAAAGCTGTCAGTCTCGCGATTCGTGGCCGAATCATGGCACGTGCCTGCGAGGTGAGTCAGGGGCACAGCGAAGCAAACGTCAAGCGGGTCTACTATCTCTCACTCGAGTATCTGATGGGGCGCCTTCTCCAGAACAATCTCGTCAATCTCGGTTTGCTGGACGAAACCAAGGCAGCTATCCAGGAACTGGGGCTCGATTTCGAAGCGCTTGCGGACGAGGGGCCGGATCTCGGTCTCGGCAACGGTGGACTGGGACGACTCGCGGCCTGCTTCATGGACTCGCTCGCCACTCTAGACCTGCCGGCTGTGGGTTATGGGATCCACTACGAGTTCGGTCTCTTTCGGCAGCAGTTTGATCATGGGCAACAGATCGAGGGGCCCGATGACTGGCGTCGATTTGGGAATCCATGGGCGATCTGTCGCCCTGAGTATGCCGTCGATGTGCCGATCTATGGGCGAGTCGATCACCAGTTCGATGAGAACGGGCAAGGCAAGCTGGTCTGGACTGACACGAGATCCCTCGTTGGAGTTCCTTGGGACATCCCGATCGTTGGCTACGAGGCGACTACCGTCAACTATCTCCGACTCTGGGAGAGCCGGGCATCCAATGCCTTTGATTTCGATGTCTTCAATCGAGGCAGTTATGTCGATGCGGTTCGGGAAAAGGCCGAAAGCGAGTCGATCTCGAAAGTTCTTTATCCAAACGATTCAACCGCCGCGGGGAAAGAGCTCCGGCTGGTTCAGCAGTATTTCTTTGTGACCTGCTCGCTGCGCGACATCATGAGCCGGCACAAGCGGAATGGGAACGACTGGTCCGAATTCCCTGAGAAAGCAGCGATTCAGCTCAACGACACCCACCCGGCGGTTGCTGTCGCCGAATTGATGCGTCTGTTTCTCGACGAGGAAGGTCTCGGGTGGGACGAGGCTTGGGGTATCTGTCAGCAGACTTTCGCCTATACCAATCACACCCTCTTGCCGGAGGCGCTTGAGAAGTGGAGCGTGCCACTTTTTGAAAAAGTGCTCCCGCGGCACCTCCAGATCATCTACGAGATCAATCGAATCTTTCTCGAAGAAGTGGTCGCAAAACACTGGCCTGACAACCCATCCAAGGTCGCCGAGCTATCCCTGATCGAGGAAGGCCAGCCGAGGCAGATCAGGATGGCCTACCTCGCCGTTGTCGGAAGCCACACCACCAACGGCGTCGCAGCCCTCCACACCGAATTGCTGCGGAAGCATTTGTTCAGGGACTTCGATGAACTTTTCCCGGGAAGGATTCAGAATAAGACGAATGGAATCACGCCACGACGCTGGCTCAAGTCGTGTAATCCTGAGCTCTCTTCGCTGATCGATAGGACTATCGGCACCGATTGGCCTCGTGATCTGGATCGCCTGCGTGAGCTAGAAGCCCACGCCGAAAACAGCGAATGGTGTGAGGAATTTATGGCGATCAAGCACCGCAACAAAGAGCGGCTCGCATCGATGATCCAGAAGCGGTGCGGCATTGAGGTCGATCCCTCGGCGTTGTTCGATGTCCAGATTAAGCGGCTTCACGAATACAAGCGCCAGCATCTCAGTCTCCTCAACATCCTCACTCAATATCGTCGACTGCTTGCCAATCCTGATGCAGACATCGTCCCGCGAGTATTCGTTTTTGGTGCGAAAGCCGCCCCCGGATACACCCTCGCAAAGGAGATCATCTACGCGATCAACGCGGTCGGCGAAGCGATCAACAACGATCCCAGGATCGGAGGTAAGCTCAAGGTCGCGTTCATTCCTAATTATGGCGTCACCGTTGCCGAGACGATTATTCCGGCAGCGGATCTTTCCGAACAGATCTCGACAGCAGGCAAAGAGGCCTCGGGCACGGGGAATATGAAGCTCGCTCTGAATGGGGCTCTCACGATCGGAACGCTAGATGGTGCCAACGTCGAGATTGAGGAGGAGGTAGGGAGCGACAATATCTTCATTTTTGGCCTCACGGTTGAGGAAGTTGAAGAGCTCTGGGCGAAGGGATACAGCTCCTACGATTACTACTGGGCAGATGAAGAATTGAAGGCCTCGATCGATTGGCTGTCGTCTGATTACTTTGCCCCGCGTGGATCTTTCGATAGCCTGCGTCATAGCTTGCTCGACGGAGGTGATCCATTCCTCGTATTGGCCGACTATCGGGCCTATGTCGAAACACAAGAGAAGGTTGATCAGGCCTACAGAGACCGCGCGGGATGGGCGAGGTCGGCAGTCCTCAACACGGCGCGAGTTGGGAAGTTTTCAAGTGACCGAACGATTCGTGAGTATGCTGAGCAGATCTGGAAGCTAGATCCGCTGCGGGTGTAGCTTCTGATCGGCTCTCGGATTCCAGGTGAAAAGCGCCAAAGTCCTTCGGCTGATCGAACCTCGGGGAGCGAATCAATTCTCCCATCGGCATGTTCACCCCCCTCGTAGGACTGTCGCTGCTCCGAATTAATTGGTTCGGGGAAATGTCCGAATGCCTGCCGAAAAGTCGCGCAATTCATCTTGCTGATGGTATCGCTTCCCTGTGAAAGAGGCAGTTGCCAGCCAGATCCTGCTCGATTTTGAGGCGATAGCGCTGCTTGCGCTTCTCGTTGGCCTTTTGGTTTACACAGCGACTCGACGCCTCCGGACTGGATTCTGGGGGAGGCCTGGTGCTTACATCTCTGCTGATCTCGGCCTGGTCATGTTACCGGCCGCGTTTTTCCTGACGGGCCCGCTTTTTATGGTCGCTGTCGACGGTAATGGAGAAATCGGGCCGAGTTCTGAAGCATCTGATGCGAGCGCCAATCAACCTGCAGACACTCTGGACGCGATTGAAACGGCGCTCACTCAACTGTTTTATTTCGCCTTCATTGGCCTGATCATTTACTTCATTCTTGTCTGGCTGATGCGCCGATCGCTGGTCTCTCTTTTTGGCCTCGACCGCCTCAGTTTCCCGCTGATCGTGGTTTGGTCAGTTGTCGGCGCGATGCTCTCGCTGGCCATCTGTGGATGGGGTTTTGGAGAACTCTCGCGATGGTGGCTCGACCCATCACTCGGATCGCTCGATGAGCAAGAGCCGGTCGAGGCCTTGAGGCAGTCCACCTCTCCGCTACATCTGTCACTCAGTGCAGTGATGGCCTGTATCGCTGCGCCGATCGTGGAAGAGTTCCTTTTTCGAGGTTACTTCTACGGAGTCATCAAACAATACACCGGACCAATTTTTGCGATGATCGTTATTGGGGCACTCTTTGCGGTGGTGCATGGAAATCTTCCGGCTCTCCTGCCTCTCTGGGCCTTCTCGATTATCCTGACACTGACTTATGAATGGACTCGTTGTCTCTGGGTTCCGGTTGGGATTCACGCAGTCTTCAATCTTACCAATATCATCCTGCTGCTTGGGAGCGGAGAGTAAATGAAGGTGGATGAATCGGATCAAGAAGCGTCAGCCCTACCTCTCAGTAGAATTGGCGAGACTGCGCTGATTGATCGACTCGTCGGATCTTTGCCTCAGTTGCGCACCCGATCAGATCGATCCGTGCTGGTCGGACCGGGGGACGATGCGGCCGTTGTTCAGCTGGCTGATGGGAGCTGCGAAGTCCTTAAGACCGATGCGATCGTTGAGGGCGTCCATTTTTTGCCGGGAACCGATCCACAAAGCGTTGGCCGCAAGGCGATGAATCGGGCGCTCAGTGACGTTGCGGCGATGGGTGGTGTCCCGCGGGAAGCCCTGGTCACCGTAGTCACGGATTCGGAGAGGACGGTTAGTGAGTTGGAAGGCTGGTATCGAGGCCTTGGCGCCGCTGCTCAGACCGCTCAGGTAGCGGTGGTTGGTGGCGAGACGTCGCGTCTCCCGGTCGGGGGAGCGATTATCTCGGTTTCCGTCATCGGTCAGGTCGACATTGAATCGATCCGCCGCCGATCTTCTGCGCGCATTGGCGATATCGTCGCAGTGACGGGTAGGCTGGGTGGATCATTTGAAAGTGGGCGACACCTCGATTTCACCCCTCGTCTCGCCGAAGGAGAATGGCTCGGGCAGCAAGGCGAAGTCAGCGCAATGATGGATCTGAGCGACGGTCTGGGATCCGATTTGCCAAAACTGGCGTCGGCGAGTGGGGTGGGTTACCGGATCGAGACCAGCAAGCTACCCCGGCAAGCCGAGGCAAGCGTTGAGGCAGCGATCAGGGACGGCGAGGACTATGAGTTGCTCGTCACGCTCGATTCTGGTCGTGTCGGCTCTCTGCTAAGCGCATGGTCCGACCAGTTTCCAGACTTGCCTCTGACCCCGATCGGCGAAATCGTGGATGAAACAGAGGAACCCCTCTCTCAGGGGTGGGAGCATCATGTTTCAGGATGAAAATCGTCTCAGTTCGAACCAGCAGTGAGCAGGAAATGGTGGATGCTGGGCGAGTGTTTTCTGAGCGACTGGAGAAGGGAGATCTGATCGCCCTGGTTGGGGACCTCGGTGCTGGCAAAACCCATTTCAGCAAAGGGGTGGCGGAGGGTCTCGGAACCAGTGAAGCAGTCACGAGCCCAACCTTCACCTTGGTCCATGAGTATCGAGAAGGTAGATTGCCCATTTTTCACCTCGATTTCTATCGCCTCGCCTCGGTCGAAGAGCTGATCGAGCTCGGTTGGGATGATCTCCTCGAGCAGGAAGGGGTGGTATTGGTCGAGTGGGGTGATCGTTATCCGGAGGTGTTTCCCAATGGCACCTACTGGCTCGAATTTCGAATCGAGCCTGACGGCAGCCATACGGTGTGCTCAAGATGATTTTGGCTCTTGAGACATCGGCACCCCGTGCTTCTCTTGCAGTGGTTGATTCGGACGGAGAAGTTCTCTGGGATCGAAGCTTCGAAACGGAGCGGGCGCACAACGCAGTGATTTTTGAACCGCTCAAAGAGGCCCTCGAAGTCTGCAAAGGTTCGCTCGAGAGGATCGCGGTCGGTCTTGGACCAGGCTCTTATGCCGGAGCTCGGGTGGGGATCGCGGTCGCAAACGGGCTCGCTCTATCCCGCGGAGTGGCGACGAGCGGAGTCTGCTCTCTGCTGGCCTACGATACTGAAGCGGTGAGTTACGGTGTGATCGGGGACGCGCGGCGGGGCACTTTTTTCCGAGCCACAATTGAAGAGCGAACCGTGATCTCAGGGCCCGATCTGGTCGAGGAAGCGGAGTTGAAGGAATGGATCGCTAAGTCGCAGTATCCGCTTTTTTCGGCCGACCTCCGAGTTGTTGAAAATTTTTCAGAGGTCTCACTCGTCTATCCGGCCGCCAGTCACTTGGGCAAGCAGGCTACAGAGATATCGAGTGGTCCCGAGGAAATACCTCCGCCACTGGAGCCAATCTACTTGAGAGCGCCCTACATCACGCAGGCGAAGAAGAAACCAATAGGAAAACCTTTTGCAGGACGCTGAAATATGTTCAATAGAACGTTTATTTGCAATGTCTGCTCTAGCCACCAATATTCACGAGATCCTCCGCGACAGCTTCGGCTACGAATCTTTTCGCCCGAATCAGGAGGAAATCATCAGCTCCTCTCTCGGCGGTAGAGACACCGTTGCAGTTTTACCAACTGGGGCCGGGAAGTCGATCTGCTATCAGATACCAGCGATAGCCCGCGAAGGGCTCACGCTTGTCATTTCCCCTCTGATCGCGCTGATGAAAGATCAGGTAGATGCGCTCGAGGCCAATGGGGTCGCCGCCACCTTCCTCAACTCAACGCTCGATCCCGCCGAGGCCAGCCGACGTCTCTCTGGCCTTGCTGAGGGCCGCTACTCGCTGCTTTACGCTGCCCCGGAGCGGATTCTATCTGGCAGTTTTCTTGACCAACTCCGCCGGTGGGGCCTCGCTTCCGTTGCTGTCGACGAGGCGCATTGCGTCAGCGAATGGGGGCACGATTTCCGGCCGGAGTATCGCCAACTCGGGAGCCTTCGGGAGCACTTCCCCGAAGTGCCCTTTCTCGCCCTCACCGCGACCGCCACTGAGCAAGTCCGTCTCGATCTCGTCTCCCAGCTTCGTCTCCGTGATCCGGCAGTCTTTGTCGCGAGCTTCAACCGGCCGAATTTGACTTACACGGTCATTCCTAAGTCGAAGGCATCGCGCCAGGTCTTCGAATTCGTCACCGAGCGGAGAACGGAATCGGGTATCGTCTACGCTCAGTCCCGCCGCGGTGCAGAAGAGCTTGCGACAATGCTTTCGCAGGAGGGCATTGCCGCCCGCCCTTATCATGCGGGTCTTGAGCCTGAGGTGCGAGCCGCGAACCAGGACGCCTTTCTACGCGACGAGGCCAAAGTGATATGCGCCACCGTTGCATTTGGGATGGGGATCGATAAGCCCAACGTCCGCTACGTGATTCATTCCGACCTTCCTAAAAATATCGAGAGCTACTACCAGGAGACGGGGCGAGCCGGTCGCGATGGACTTCCGTCTGACTGTTTGCTGCTATTTTCCGAAGGTGATCTGGTCCGCAATCTCCGCTTTCTCGACGAAATGTCTGACCCGCAGGCTGCCGAGATCGCGCGCCGTCAGATGGAGCAAATGGTCGACTTTGCCCGTAGCAGCCAATGCCGTCGCATCGATCTGCTCGGCTATTTTGGAGAGAAATGGCCCGACGAAAACTGCAGCGCTTGCGATATTTGCCTCAATCCACCGGAAACTTGGGATGCCACGATCCAAGGGAAGAAATTCCTCTCATGCCTCTTTCGGATCCAGCAAAACAGCGGTTTCGATCTCGGCCTCAATCACTGCGTCGAAGTTCTCACCGGGGCCAACACCGAGAAGATCCGCAAGTGGGGGCACGAGAGTCTCAGCACCTACGGGATCGGCAAAGACCTGCCGAGGAAGCAATGGGCCGACATTGGTCGTCAACTGATTCAGCTTGGCCATGCCCGCCAGAGTAGTGACCAGTATCGCACCGTCGGGATCACGCAGACCGGGATTGCTTTTCTGAAAGGCAGCGACAGCCTTTCCCTGACGAAGAGCCGACTTGTAGACGATGGCAAAGGAGCCGGAGACGTTGCCAAAGCTGGAAACATTGAATGCGATGAAGGCCTCTTTCAGGAGTTGCGGACCCTTCGCAAACGCCTTGCTGACGAGCGCGAAGTGCCGCCCTATGTCGTCTTTGGCGACCAGAGCCTTCGACACATGGCGAGAGCCTACCCGAGTGGGGGCGCTGAATTTCTCCGCGTGCCTGGAGTCGGGCGCAAAAAGCTGGATGACTTCGGCGAAGCATTCCTCGGGGCGATTGAGAGCTGGCTCGAGAGCAACCCGCCTCTCCAATTTACCGATCCGGCACCTGCGCCGCCACCAAAAATGAAAAGCGACAACGGTCTCTCGCCGACCGCACAAATATCGCTCGATCGATTCCAGGAGGGAAAAAGTGTGCCTGAAATCGCTTGCCTTCGTGATCTAAAAGAAACCACGATCCACAGCCACATCGCGGCCAGCATCGAGAAGGGAGTCTTTGAAGCAGAGCCGCGCGATTTTTTCTCGGAAGACGAGGAGCGACGGATTAGCTCAGCAGCTGAAGTTTCTGAAGAAGGCTGGGCTCGGCTCGGCCCGATCCACGATGCTCTTGGGGGCGATCTCGACTACAGCACCTTGCGCTATGCGAAAGCATTCGCGCTGCGGAGTTCTGCATCCAAGCCCGTCGTTGATGTGAGCTGAGACCGCAGCCGCACTTACCCTCAACTTATTCTGGCAAAACGGGGCGCTCTCGTGTTGCCTCAAGGCCTTGGTCTTCAGCTCGCACATTTTTCTTTTTGTCTTTTTGCCCCTCGCTCTGCTCCTCTACTACGGAGTGCCTGCTAAAGGGCGTGCGGTTGTCCTGACTTTGCTCAGCTATGTCTTCTACGGGTGGTGGAATCCCTGGTTCACTCTGCTGATGCTGGGTTCGACATTAGTCGACTATGGATGCGGAAAACTGATCACAGCGAATGGCCAGAGCGAGTCGCTGCGACGGCTTGGGATGGTTGTTTCGGTCGTGGTGAATCTGGCCGTCCTCGGGTTTTTCAAATACGCACTCTTCTTTTCAGAGAGTATCGCAGTGTTCTCCGAATGGCTTGGCTGGGGGACGGTTGAGGGGCCGGAATTTCTCACCCGCATTGTTCTGCCGGTGGGGATTTCCTTCTACACCTTTCAGTCGATGAGCTACTCGATCGATCTCTACCGGGGACATGCCCGTCCCGCACCGAGCCTCTTAACTTTCGCCTGTTACGTGTCGATGTTCCCCCAGCTCGTAGCCGGACCGATCGTTCGCTACGGTTGGATTGCCGATCAGTTGAGAAGTCGCGAGCACTCCGTCGACCGCTTTCTCCTCGGGCTGACGCGCCTCAGCCTCGGATTCGCAAAAAAGATACTGCTCGCTAACCCGATGGGATCCATGGCCGACGCCTGTTTCGAAGCTGGACCTGAGGCCCTCTCGGCACCCTTAGCCTGGGCAGGTGCTCTTGCCTACGCGCTACAAATCTATTTCGACTTCTCGGGATACTCTGACATGGCAATCGGACTGGGCTTGATGTTCGGATTTGTGTTCCCGGAGAATTTTGATTCGCCCTATAAAAGCCGGAGTGTCACCGAATTCTGGAGACGTTGGCATATCACCCTCTCCAGCTTCCTCCGTGACTACCTCTACATCCCTCTCGGGGGAAATCGGCGGGGGCAGCTTCGCACCTATGTCAATCTGATGCTGGTGATGCTCATTGGCGGCCTCTGGCATGGGGCTCAGTGGACTTTCGTTATCTGGGGAGGCCTTCACGGTCTCGCTTTGGCGCTGGAACGCCTCATCCGGGAACGGACGCGATGGGTCGCTCCGAGCTTGCTCGCTGCTCCAGTGTTTCTGATCTTCCTGATGCTCACGTGGGTGTTTTTCAGGGCGGAAAGCCTCACCGTTGCCCTCAGCTATCTGCGGGCAATGATTGGACTTGGGGAAGCCGGATCTTCCAGCTTGGTTCTCAGTGCTATTATTTGGCGCCCCTACCACATGGTCGCCCTTTTCGCGGCCGTAGGTGTCGCGGGCCTTCTTCCCAACTCAGCTAAATTTCTGCGGAAGCTGACTGTATCCAAGGTTATCTTAGCGGCTGTTCTATTGTTAGTAAGTGTTCGGGTTCTTGGCCTTCAAGGAGTCAATCCGTTCCTATATTTTCAATTTTAGAAAGAGATGAGGGATCCCTACGCAGAAAGTCTTCCTGAGCATGACGGCAAGGTCAGCTCGGTGGTAGGGCGCGTATTTATCTTCCTGTTCGCCGGATTGCTTTGTTTACCTGCGGTAAGTGGCGGATGGTCAAATCTGAGCTGGAGAGGTGATGACTTAAAGGAGAAGCTCGCCGCCTTCGAAAAGTCCGTTGAGAGCTGGCCGGTTTTCGAATGGGGGCGCGCCTGGGATGCCTCGCTCTGGAGGAGATGGTTGCGGGAAGGGAATCAGCGGGTGATGATCGGTCGCGATGGCTGGCTTTTTTATCGCCCGGATCTGGAAACGATCGTCGGTAAGGGACCCAACTACCAAGAACCCCCGGCGGTGTCCCGGGCACCGGTAGATTACCAATGGCAATCCCCGATGGATGTGATTCCTGAGTTTGTGGATCAGCTCAAGTCGCGTCAGATTGACCTGATCATTGTCCCCGTTCCTACCAAGCCGATGATCGCTCAGAAAGGGTTGGGGATAAGTGAGGGCACTTTCTGGCCCCAACACTGGGATGAGATGGTGCAAGATCTGAGCGAGGCTGGCGCAACCGTGGTCGATCTTTCGAAGATGGACCATGAGTTGTCTGAGGAAGATATTTTTCTACAAGGTGATACTCACTGGACTCCTCGTTTCATGGAGTTATCCGCGAAATTTGTCTCGGATGTGATCGGGGTGTCTCGCCTGGAAGACCAGACCACTTTCATCAGCCCACTCGAGACAACGCACGTTGGTGATCTGGTCGGAATGCTTGATAGCGCGGAAGGCTTTGCCAATTCTTCCCTTCGTCTCAATCAGGTTAGAAATCGTGCGACCGGAGAGCTACTGGTAAGTGATCCAGGGGCAGAGACGGTCCTGTTGGGAGATAGCTTTGTGAACATCTACCACGACCCGGCGCTCGGGTTTGGAAAGGAATCAGATGAGCCTCTCGGAGCAGGCTTTGCTGCCCATCTCAGTCACTCAATCCAAAAACCACTCCATGTGATCGCAATCAACGGAGACGGCGCCACCGGAGTGCGCCAAGCTTTTGCAGCGATGCCGGATGATGTGGTCCGCTCGAAGAAACAAGTGATTTGGGTTCTCTCCTCTCGCGATTTGTTGCTCGCTGAGGTGCCCGGAAGACGAGCGGGGATCTCCTGGAGAAATGTCGCTTTTAACGCAGAACCTTCGACCGGAAGAATGGTGGAAGAATCCGAGGAAGTAATTATCAGCGGGGTTCTCGCGGAAAAGTCTCGCATTGAAGACCCTGGGGGGACGCCGTATACCGAAGCAGTTTTTTCGACTCGATTTGAGTCGGTCGAAGT
>JBCCBR010000056.1:0-11576 GCA_039033935.1 Verrucomicrobiota bacterium | reverse complement strand
TTCCAGCTTGTCGAGCGTGCCCCCGGTAATCCCCAGACCCCGGCCGGAAATCATTGGCACCCAGACCCCTGCTTCGACTAAAAGTGGTGCGAGGACGAGAGACACCTTGTCGCCAATGCCCCCGGTGGAGTGCTTGTCGACGATCAGCGGCGCATCTGACGGATAAACAAAAGTATCTCCCGACTCCAGCATGGCCCGCGTCAGAGACGCCGTTTCCGAGGCGGACATCCCTTTGAAAAAGACCGCCATGGCCAAAGCCGACATCTGGTAATCCGGGATCGATCCATCGGTGAATCCCTCAATCAAAAAACACAACTCACCTTCCGACAGCTCCGCTCCATCTCGCTTCTTTTCGATCAATGAGGGCGCGTGCATAGCGGCAGAAGGGTGATCCTCAGCAAGCGTCTCAGCAACGAAAATATCGTGAGATATTCGAGTAGCTCAAGTTAACCGGTTCGGAAAACACGTCTTGGATAGAGCTAAGAAAGATGCAGACACTCTGCCGCCCTTTACTGGGAAAACATGTTGTTCTGTTAAGGTTCCTCGGTGAGAACTTTGATCACGGCATCAAAGGCAGGTTTCGGTTCTCGATCACGATCAAAGAGAAGCGGATGATTGACCCTTTCCCATGGAAAGTGATTCAGCCAGCTTTCTCCGTCGTGAATGTTCCAAAATGAGATCCTGAGAATGACGTCTTCATAATCGAGAAATAGCCGGAACAGGTCAGCATACTGCTCAGCCTGCCGTTGCAGAATCTCCGGAGGAGCACCATCCGGGTAGGGATTGATCTTGGCGACTTCGTCTCGATTTTTTCCGCCATCGGCCCACCAGATTCCACGGGGGATCACGTCGATGTCGAGCTCGGATATTGCGATCTTTAGATTCAGGGTTCTCAGCAAGAGTAGAAGCTGTTCAAGTTCTTCCAGCGGAATCTGATTTAAGCTGTAATGCCCCTGGATACCGACCGCATCGATTGGCGCATCGGCTTCCTGCAACTTTCTGATGAGGCGCTCCATTCGCTCGCGCCGCCATGGTTCGTGAAGATTGTAATCGTTGTAGATCAGGACAGCGTCCGAATCCAATTCGTCGGTGTATCGAAAAGCTTCAACGATGAAGTCATCGCTCAACAGATTTGCCCAGACCGAGTCGCGCAGATAGTCATCAGCACGCTCGCCAATGGCCTCATTTACAACATCCCAGGAATGAACTCGACCGCGGTAGCGCTCAACCATCGTCTTGATGTGAGCCCGCATCCGCTCCATGAGCAACTCGGGGCTGACCTCCTCATCCCCATCTCGATAAAACCAGCCGGGAGTCCGATCGTCTTTCGCCCAAATCAAGCAATGGCCCAAAACGTTGAGGCCATGTTGCTCCGCGAGATTCACAAACTCGTCCGGTCTCGCAAATCGAAATTCGCCCTCTGCTGGTTGGGTCGAGGCGAACTTCAAGCAATTCTCAGGCGTCACGTAGTTGAAGTGGCGGAGGACCAGCTCACGATTTTGCGGATCCTGAAAAGCTCGCAACCCGATCCCGACTCCGATATCAAATCGCCCACCGACTGCATCGACAAGAGCTGCCTGTTTCTCAGCGAAAGCTGATGCGATAGGGAGCACCAACAAGAGAACTAATAAACGTTTCATCTGTAAGATTTTTCGTTTGCGAACGATCTCTTCGGTCAGTCGACTATCTGGGGCTATCATTCGATTGAGCTGAGAAGAGAGATGACGAGAGGATATGCGCCCTTGCGGAGAAGTGTTCCAAGGGGCAGGCGAACCTTATCTCACCGACCGACCACGGAAAACAAATTCCGAAGATGACTCACCGCCTGAGCTCGTGTCCCACTCCATCGCAGTGACGTCAAGATGGAGGGAGGACAGTTCTCTCTTGCGCCCGGAATGCGGCCTCGCTAATACTCTGCGGCGATGCCCCAGGAGCTCAATTTCAAACAGGAACTTGTCGGTTGCTTCGGCTATCCAGTCGCTGAAAATCCGACTCAGGCCATGATCGAGCCCGCCTTCGCGGCGCTCGGTCTCGACTGGCGCTACCTCACACTCGAGGTCAAGCCGGAGGATCTCGCTGACGCGGTTGCTGGGGCTCGAGCCTTCGGATTTCGAGGCTTCAACTGCACCATCCCCCATAAGGTCGCGGTGATCGAGCATCTTGATTGTATTGGCGAATCCGCTGAACTGATGGGCGCGGTGAACTGCGTTGTCGCTCGGGATGGCCAGCTGATCGGTGAGAACACAGACGGCAAAGGCTTCGTCGCGAGCTACCGCGAAATTGACGATCCGGCGGGGAAGCACCTGGTTCTGTTTGGGGCTGGAGGAGCGGCCCGGGCAATTGGTGTGGAAATGGCGCTTGCTGGTGTCTCAGCGATCACGGTGGTGAACCGAAGCGCTGAACGCGGAACCGAGCTGGCCGAGCTTTTCTCCGGTGCACTCAAAGAGGCGATCGATCACGATCTGGCGGTCGATCTGCATCGTTGGGACGAGCCGTTCACGATTCCTGAAGCGGCCGAGATCGTTGTCAACGCGACCTCGATCGGACTGTATCCCGATACCGAAGCAGAACTGGCAATTGATTTTGAATCGCTCCGCCCCGAATGCGTTGTCGCCGATGTGATTCCAAATCCTCCTCGGACCCATCTCGTGAAGACGGCATCTGCAAAAGGCTGCCGGGTGATCGACGGACTAGCTATGCTGGTCGGCCAAGGTGTGATCGGGATCGAATACTGGACTGGCAAAACGCCTGATCCGGCGGTGATGCGGGCCGGACTCGAAGCGGTCTTTGGTGGAGTGTAGTTTGCGGGAGCGGATGGGGGTTGTGCGCTGGAGAGCGATGGGGTGTGGTGTTTTGCCGAAAAATGGTCGCGGGTTGGAAAACCCGCGCTCCTGACTCCGCATCTGCCGCGGGTTGGAAAACCCGCGCTCCATCATTCGACTTCGTAGGGGAGTGAAAACGCTCGTTACAGTTACCGTGTCCGGTAGCTCTCGTACGTGGTTGGACCGAATATCGGAGGATGACTAAATCCTCAAGGAGTCTGTTCGGCACTGAACTGCCAACTTCGGGAGCGCGGGTTTTCCAACCCGCGTCGTTTCGCCTAACATGCCATGCAGTTCGGAAAAGCGCGCTCCGAAACCCGTCAGTCTCACCGACGCTGCCAGTTGAGCCATTTCTTGAGCAGGTTGGCGACAAACGGGGTGAGCTTCGTCTTGTTGTAAAGATCGCCGACTTTACGAATCGCCTCGCCCTGAGTCGGATAGGGGCTGATGGTGCTGGCAATGGAGCCGAGCCCGATTTTCGCATTCATCGCTTGACTGACCTGACTGATGAGGTCTCCGGCATTTTTCGCGACGATGGTTGCCGCAACGATTTCATCGGAACCAGCTTTGACGTGAATCTTCACAAAGCCCTCGGTGTCTCCTTCGAGGATAGCGCGATCGACCTTACCCATATCAACTTTGAAGGTCGTGATCTGGTCACCCATCTTTTCGAGTTCCTCCGCTGTCGGGCCGACGTGGGCAACCTCTGGTGAAGAGTAAGTCGACCACGGGATGACCAGATCAGAAGCTTTGGCGCGACCGCCAAACAGAGCATTGCGGATAACGGTTCGAGCCATGAAATCGGCGGCGTGAGTGAACTTGAATCGGGAGCAGATGTCCCCTGCTGCAAAAATCTTTCGATTCGTTGTGCGTAGTTTGTCATCGACCGTGACACCGTGCTTCGTGTATTCGACCCCAGCCTCCTCGAGCCCGAGACCTTCGACATTGGGTGCCCGACCTACGGCAATCAATAGTCGGTCAATCGTAACTGATTCGCCGCCGCCAGACTTTTTCTGGCATGTGATACTTCCATCCTCATTCTGGGAGACTGACAAATCTTCACCAAAGTCGAGAAGTGAAATGCCTTCAGCGGCAAGCTGGTCACCAACGATTTTACCCGCCTCAGGATCCTCCCGGGGAAGCACTCCACTCGATGAGGTAAACAAAGTCACGTCTGAGCCAAACCGGGCAAAAGTTTGCGCCATTTCAACTCCGATCGGGCCAGCCCCGACTACACCAAACCGGGCCGGAAGCTCCGTCAAGGAGAAGACGGTTTCGTTAGTTAAATAGGGCACACCATCGAGGCCATCAATAGGCGGTGCCGCAGCGCGGGCACCTGTGGCAATTACCGCTTTTGCAAAGTGGAGCGTTTCGCCTGCAACTTCAACCGTATCCGGGCCCGTGAAACGCCCTCCCCCCAAGTAGACATCGATTCCCAACTCCGAGAAACGCTCTGCCGAGTCGTGAGGCGATATGTCCGCCCGCAGCCGTCGCATCCGCTCCATCGCCACTGGAAAGTCGACCGCTACTTCCCCATTGATCTTCACGCCGAGATCGCCGCTGTCACGGGCTACAGCAGCGGCATGCGCCGATGCGATGACCGCTTTCGAGGGCACGCAGCCCACGTTCAGGCAATCACCCCCGAGAAGCTCTCGCTCGATCAAGGCTACCTTGGCACCCATTCCCGCCGAACCGGCCGCAGCGACCAGCCCAGCCGTTCCCCCGCCTATCACAACCAGATTGTATTTACCGCCATCTGCCGGCGGCGAAGGGTTTTTCCAATCTGTCGGATGGACATTGGATTCCAGTTTTGTGTTGTGCTCGTCTTTTGGATAGAGTGGTCCGAATTCTTCAGTCATAACAAGTCGCGTTCTGCGCCAGAGTCGACGGCACACAACGGCGATACTTACGCGACCCTTAAACCCGGTCTCAAGGAGCAGAGTCAAACGACTCCATCAGTTGCTCGAGCTGAGGCTGCAGATCCATGATCAGCTGCATCAGCTGACCAATATCGGGGGCCGTTCCCGGAGCAGGAGTGGTGGCTCCCTCAGCAATCGTCCAGGCGTCGAGCCAGGCTTCGCTGCTTTTGGTGTAATCGAGGGCCAGGAGGCGGGTTTCGAGATCAGGCATATGACCAGCTCCATAAAACACCGCCACTTTTTTGTGCCCCTCGGCGAGCACAACCGCCAGCTTTTCCATCACCACGCGGTTTCTCTCCGAGACGATGACTGACCCGTCCTCCCCCTCAAACTCCGCGATAAGCGATTCAGATTCGCTCAGGATCGGAGCGATGGCCCGCTTTAATCCGTTGCTATCTCCCGTCATCAGCGAATTCATGATCACAGCGATCAACTCATTCATTGCCGTTTCATCGGTTGGGATACCAGCAAGTCCGCCTTGCTCTGAAAGCTCGGAGGCACGAGCCATGAGATTGGCGAAGGATTCGTCTCTCGTCGCAGAAAGACTGGTAAACTCCTCGAGAGTAAGATCGGCATGCACGAAGTTGTCGGGGGCGTAGTCGATCGCTTCGAGCTGAAAGCTGAGCCCGAGTAGAGATTTGGCGACCTGTTGGATACCCTGTAGCGATTCGAGTCCGCCCGCGGAGGGGTCGGACTGGAGAGCCTGAGCAGCTCGCTCGGGGTCGAATTCCCCGCCCACCATTTCGTATAGCACCACATCGTAGTCGGACAGCAGCCCATTGATGCCTTCGAAGTAGTCTTGCTCGGCGAGATGAACGACCGCGACGAGGTCAACGATGAGATCCTCTTTTTGGAAGCGTGTCACTGCTGTTTGAAGGCGATCTGTTTCGCCGTCGCCCGCTTCGCCCTCAAAGCGGATGTAGTCTGCAGACGTGGTCGATTGCGACGGAGTCGTTGCGACGCCTGTCTCAGCGCGGGTTTGAGGAACCAGCGCGGCCGTGACAGCAGATAAAGTGAGCAGAGAAAGCAGGCGTATCATGATGGTCATTGTATCAGAAACGGCCCAAACAGGGCGAGCCTTGCAGGAAAATCCCGATATTTTTTTGGGGAGAAAGATTTCTGGGGTGCATCAAGGCTCGGCGGACCTGCGAGGACGCAGTTCCCTACCATTTCTGCCGAAGGTAGGGACGATCCGTCCTCGGTCGTCCGTGAACGTGGGGTGGATTGTCGAATTTGGCTTTTCGCGATGCACGGAGGTTTATCGGCAAATCGCACGCGCCAGACCGAACGGACCTGCGAGGACGCAGTTCCCTACCAGCCAAAGGTAGGGACGATCCGTCCTCGGGCGTCCGTGATCGTAGGGTGAGTTGCTGAGTTTGGCTTTTCGCGATGCACGGAGGTTTATCGGCAAATCGCAAGCGCCAGAGCAAACGGACCTGCGGGGACGCAGTTCCCTACCAGCCAAAGGTAGGGACGATCCGTCCTCGGTCGTCCGCGAACGTGGGGTGGATTGTCGAATTTGGCTTTTCGCGATGCACGGAGAATTCTCGGCAAATCGTAAGCGCCAGACCAAACGGACCTGCGAGGACGCAGTTCCCTACCATTTCTGCCGAAGGTAGGAACGATCCGTCCTCGGTCGTCCGCGATCGTAGGGTGAGTTGGCGACTTTGGCTCTTCGCGATGTGCGGAGGTTTCGTGGCAAATCGCACGCGCGAGCCCGAACGGACCTGCGAGGACGCAGTTCCCTACCTTTTGCGAAAACACACGTTCAGGATGCTTTGGCTCCGCGTCTTACAAGCACATAAAAAAGCGGTGCAAAGAAAATACCGAGCAAGGTCACCGCGATCATTCCGAAAAACACGGCGGTCCCGAGCGCCTGTCGCATTTCGGAGCCGGGACCACTGGCAAGCACCAATGGGATGACGCCAAGGATAAAGGCCATCGCCGTCATCAAAATCGGACGCAGTCGCAATTTCGCCGCTTCAAGAGCCGCCGCAAAGCGATCGGTCCCCTCTTCATCCTCCAATTGCCGCGCGAATTCGACGATCAGAATCGCGTTTTTGCTGGCGAGGCCGACCAGCACAACCAGGCCGATTTGAGTCAGGATATTGTTGTCCATCCCTCTCAGATAGACTCCCCAGATCGCACCGACGAGGCAGAGCGGCACCGTCAAAATGACGGCAAGAGGCAGCCCCCAGCTTTCGAACTGAGCCGCAAGCAGCAAAAACACAAAGAGTATCGCCAGTAGAAAGATGATCACACTGGTTGAGCCCTGCGCCTTTTTCTCCTGAAAGGCCAACTCGGTCCATTCGTAATCGAGACCCGCGGGGAGAATGTCCGCCGCAAGCGATTCCATTTTGGCAAGCGCTTGACCAGTGCTGTAGCCGGGAGCAGTCGCACCGAGCAATTCAGCTGCCGGGTAAAGATTGTATCGAACGACGCGGTCTGGTCCGGTCGTTTGTTCCAGCTCCATCAATGAACCGAGCGGCACCATGCCACCGCTGTTGCTGCGGGCTTTGAGCCGCCGAATATCCTCGGCTTCGTCACGAAACGGACCATCTGCCTGGGCGACCACGCGAAAAGTCCGTCCGTAGAGGTTGATCTCATTCACAAAACTGGAGCCGAGATAGACCTGGAGCGTGTCAAAGACGTTCTGCAGCGGAACGTCCAAAATCAGCGCTTTGTCCCGATCAATGTCGGCGTAGAACTGGGGAGCCGTCGCGGTGAAAGGGGTGAAGGGCTGCACAATCTCTGGCTCTTGCATCGCGGCACCAGCGAGACTCCAGGTCGCCTGCTCGAGCGTCGCGTAGCCGAGACCAGCTCGATCCTGTATCTCCATCTTGAAACCACCCCCATTGCCAAGCCCACGCACGGTCGGTGGCGGAAGGACGATCGTGATCGCCTCTGTCATGGCAGTCGCAGCCCGGAGATTATCCATGATCGCATTGCCAGACAGATCCCTTGATTTTCGATTGGCAAACTCGTCAAACACCGGGAAAAGGACCACCGCATTGGTCGCGTTCGAAAAGGTCGCGCCATTAAAGCCAGCGAAGCCAACGACATCGGTGACCCCCGGCACACTGAGAACCCGATCGATCAGCTCCTTGGCGACCTCATCGCTACGACTGATTGAGGCGCCGGTCGGTAGCTGCGCCGCAACGATCGCGTAGCCTTGATCCTGACCCGGGATGAATCCTCCTGGCACCATCCTGAACCCGAACAGGGCCACACCGATGAACAGGATGTAAAAAGCCAGCATCAGAAACCCGAGCCTCAAGGTCTTTCGCACCGTCCAGGCGTATGCTCGGGTGCCAGCATCGAAGCCTCGGTTGAACAGTCTGAAAAACCACCCGAAAACCTTGTCGAGCAGCCAGGTCAGCCAGTCTTTCTTGTCGCCTCGCTCACGTAACAACAAGACTCCCAAAGCCGGACTGAGGGTCAGCGAAACGATCGTCGAGATCACGGTCGAGGTGGCGATCGTGAGCGCAAACTGCGTGTAAAACTGCCCACTGATCCCACCGAGAAATGCCGTCGGAACGAAGACCCCCAGCAACACCAGCGATGTTGCGACGAGCGCTCCGCTGACTTCTGCCATCGCCTTGCGCGCTGCTTCGCGTGCTTCGAGGCCGTCGCTGAGATTGCGCTCGATGTTCTCGACCACAACGATGGCGTCGTCGACCACAATTCCAATCGCGAGGACCAGCCCAAAGAGCGTCAGGTTGTTGACCGAAAAGCCGAAGATCGCCATCACCGCGAAAGTCCCGATCAGTGAAACCGGAATCGCCACAACCGGGATGATCGCAGCGCGCCAACTCTGGAGAAAGATCAGCATCACCAAGACCACCAGCAGGACTGCCTCAACCAGCGTTTCGATGACGGCATCGATCGATTTGTCGATGAAGCGGGTCGGGTCGTAGACGATCGAGTAATCAAGCCCTTCGGGAAAATCCTCGGCGAGCTCTTCCATCGCTGCGCGGATGTCGCTCGAGGTCTTGAGCGCATTCGACCCCGGTCTCTGAAAGATTGGCATCGCCAGCGTCGGAATGTCGTTGAGGTAGGCGTTGACGCTGTGGTCGAGCGCTCCCAGCTCGACCCGCGCGACGTCCTTTAACTTCACAATCCGTCCACCCGCGTTTTTTACGATGACCTCTTCGAACTGAGTCTCGTTCGAAAGTCGGCCCAGGGTCGTCACCTGGATCTGAAACGGGACCTCTCGATCAAGCGGAGCCTGTCCAATGATTCCCGCCGCGACCTGGAGATTCTGGGAGCGGAGCGCATTGGTCACGTCCGTCGGTGAAAGCCCAAACAAATCGAGCCGTTGAGGATCGAGCCAGACTCGCATCGAGTACTCGCGTCCGCCGAAGAGTCGCACATCCCCAACCCCATCGATCCGTCGCAAGCGCTCCCGGACCTGCAGCAGGGCGTAGTTGGAAACGTAGATCGGGTCGAACGTTCCATCCTCAGAATACATCTGGACGACCAACAGCAGGTCAGGAGAAGCTTTCTGAACGGTCACTCCGATCCGGCGGACTTCTTCGGGAAGACGCGATTCAGCAATCGCGACCCGGTTCTGGACAAGCACCTGAGCGGTGTCGAGATCGGTGCCGAGCTCGAAGGTCACCGTGAGTGAATACGCTCCATCCGCCGTGCTCTGCGAGCCCATGTAGAGCATGTTTTCGACGCCATTGACCTCCTGCTCGATCGGAGCGGCGAGAGACTTGGCGATCGTGTCAGGCGTGGCTCCTGGGTAGGACGCTCTCACCACCACAGTCGGTGGGGCCACCTCCGGGAACTGCGCGACCGGCAGGGTGAAGTAGGCGAGCGCCCCGAGAAAGGTAATCAGAATCGAAAGCACCGTCGCGAAGCGAGGCCGATCGATGAAGAAAAAGGCGAGCTGTTTCATTCGTCGTCAGCAATATCCTCAGTCTTGGAGGCATCCGGCTCGTCCGAGGCAGCTGCGTCGGAGGCCGGAGAATCGGATGCTGATGCTTCAGAGGTCGCTTCGTCGCCAGATTGATCTCCTTGGCCTTCCGAGATCGGCTCGATCTGGACGCCATCACGCAGCAGTTGGATCCCGCTCACCACAATCTGATCCTGCACTGTGAGGCCATCTTTCACGATCCGCTGATCGCCTTCGAGCGCTCCGACTTCCACAAACCGCCGTGTCACGGTGTTATCCGGGCCGACGACCCAGGCGAAGCGTTTGGTCTGGTCGAACCCGAGTGCCGCATCTGGCACGAGCAGGGCATCGAAAGGATCCCCAATCGGCAAACGGACCCGGGCAAAAAGACCCGGTGTCAGAAAATTATCCTCGTTTTCAACGATCGCCCGGAGACGATTAGTCGCTGTCTCGGGGTCCAACTCGTTGTCAGCGAAATCAATTTCGCCTTCGAATTCAAACTCCTCCCGATCTGAAACCGCAATCTGGACAACCGGCCGCTCGCCACCTCGACCATCCGTTTTCCCAGCAAAATACATCCGTGTAAATTCCAGCACCTGCCGCTCATCGACTTCGAATATGCAGTGAATCGGGCTGTGAGGAATAATCGTCGTCAGCATGGTCGAGCCCGGAGCTCCTCCCATGATAAAATTGCCCGGAGTGACTTCGAAGCGACTCGCAATCCCCGATATCGGTGCGGTCACCTCGGAGAATTCAAGGTCGAGCTGGGCCGACCGCTCAGCTGCTTTCGCGGCCGCGAGATCTGCCTGCGCCTGAGCAAATTCGCTCACCCTGATCTCTGCCTCTTCGCCCGAAATCGCGTTCGATGCGACGAGCCGCTCGGCCCGCTTCCGATTGCTCTCAGCCAGAGCGACCCGAGCCTCAGCCTGGCTCACTTCGGCCTGTGCAGCCTCCAATCTTGCTTCGAAAGGACGCGGATCGATCTGAAACATGAGATCGCCTTCTTCGACCTGCTGTCCCTCTTCGAAGTGCACCGACTCGACGTAGCCGCTGACCCGAGCCTGGAGGTCGACCCGGTCGACCGGGACAAAGCGACCCGTCAGTGTTTCAGTGAGGGCAATCGTTTTTAGAACCGGATTCGCCACCTTGGCCGGCATCGGCGGTGGTCCCGAACCTGCCGATTTGGCGCCTCCCTCTCCACAGCCAGTGAATGCCGCAGAGAGCAGCAGCAGTCCGAACCATGCGTTCAAAATAAATAGTCTCTTCATTTTGCAAAATCGTCTGAAAGTCCGCCCCCGAGGGCCTGAATCAGGCGGACCGTGGCGTCATACTGCAACGAACGGATCTGGACAGCACGACGCTGGGCATCGAGCTGCTCGCGAACGGCATCGATCACCTCGATCGAACTGACCAGCCCCTCCTCGTAGCGTTTATTTGAAAGCGAGAGCGCCCGCGTCGATGCACGCACCGCGAGAGATTGGGCATTCCGCTCAGCTTCGAGTGCCTCGATGTCGACCAGCGCATCCTCGACTTCTCGCATCGCGATCAGCACAGTATCTTGATAGGTCGCAAGAGCCTCCGCCTGAATCGCTCGATTTCGTTCCAGATTCGACCGCAACCTGCCGCCCTGGAATACCGGCACCGTGATCTCCGGGCCCAGCGCAAAAGTGCGACTGCTCCAATCAAAAAAGTCAGAGGAATTCAGACTACTGAGACCACCGCTCGAAATGAGCTCAAACCGCGGGAGAAATTCTCGCTTCGCCACCCCGACCGCGGCATTGGCGGAATCGAGGCTCGACACCGCTGCCGCGATATCTGGGCGATGCTGAAGGATTTCCATCGGCACCCCGCTGTGAATTTTGGGAAGGCGAAAGTCGAGTCGTTCCCGCCGGATCGAAAATCTGGAAGGCGCGCGCCCTAACAAGACAGCTATCG
>JBCCBR010000055.1:0-11643 GCA_039033935.1 Verrucomicrobiota bacterium | reverse complement strand
TTTTCACAAGTGATAATGGTCCGTGGCTCAGTTATGGAACTCACGCAGGCTCATCGGGGCCGCTGCGTGAAGGGAAGGGGACGTCCTGGGAGGGCGGCTACCGCGAGCCCTGCATCATGCGCTGGCCTGGGAAGATTCCGGCTGGGACGGTCACCGATATCCCTGCGATGAACATCGACCTCCTCCCGACGATCGCCACGCTGATCGGGGCTGACCTGCCCGAGCGGGAGATTGATGGTCGCGATATTTGGCCAATTCTTGCCGGCGAAGAACGCGCGTCGAGTCCCCACGAGTCTTATTGGATCTATTACAAGCAAAACGAATTGCAGGCAGTCCAATCGGGAGATTGGAAGTTGGTACTGCCCCATAAATATCGGTCCCTCGAGGGCCGCCCCGGCGGGACCGACGGAACCCCTACCAAATACAACAACAACGTCGAAACGGAGCTCGCATTATTCAACTTGGTCGATGACATCGGTGAGACCACGAACCTGGCAGACCAACATCCCGAGGTGATCGAGGAGCTGATGGTGCAGGTCGAGGCGGCCCGGGCCGAACTCGGGGATCGTCTCGTCGACAAGCCCGAGGGCACTGGCACCCGAGAGCCTGGACGGCTTACTGACGAGGAATACGAGGCTCTCGACGCAATCCATTGGCCGGATGGAAATCCGCGACGGAAGTAGTCCGGGGAGTTGTGGCGATCGAAAAAGGTAGGGATGACCGTCCTCGGCCGTCCGCCGATGGTTGATATGCTATTCTCAGGAAGGAGGCACGCACCGAACCAGATCGGGGCGTCGGACCTTTGAGGACAAAGTTCCCTACCTGAGTTCGCGCCCAACTTTCTCTTCAAACACTGAGGTGGCAAAACGGACTTCCTCGTGGCATCTTCCTTCCGCATGCATATTCAGGATATCTTCGAACAGGAGGGCCCGACTTTGTCCTTCGAGTTCTTCCCGCCAAAGACGGCTGAGGCGTCTGAAGCTCTCTTTGAGACCATCTCTGATCTCGAAACCTACAAGCCACATTTCGTGAGTGTCACCTACGGAGCGGGTGGCACCACTCGCGACTTGACTCACGATCTGGTCGTCCGGCTCAAAAGCGAAACATCGCTCGACCCCGTGCCCCACTTGACCTGCGTCTGCCACAAAGAGCAGGATGTCGAAGAGATTCTCGATCGATATGCCTGCGAAGGGGTCAGCAATATCCTGGCTCTCGGTGGTGATCCGCCCCGGAATCTCGACGACTACATTCGAGCAGACGACGACTTCCAGCATGCCATTGACTTGGTGAAATTCATCAAGCGATGGGCTGATGGTAAGCGCCACCCAGACCGCCGAGGTTTTGGCATCGGCGTCGCTGGTTTTCCGGAAGGCCATCCGTCTACTCCAAACCGGCTCAAGGAAATGGACTTTCTCAAGGCAAAGGTTGATGCCGGCGCTGATTACATCGTGACCCAGCTGTTTTTCAATAACGACGATTTCCTCGACTTCAGGGATCGCTGTGCTCTCGCCGGGATTCATGTGCCAATCATTGCTGGGATCATGCCGATCACTTCGACAAAGGGAATGGCGAGGATGGCAGACCTCGCGGCCGGTTCGCGCTTCCCCGCAAAACTGCTTCGCAGTCTGCGTCGTGCTGGAGACGATTCCGAATCCGTCGAGCGAGTTGGGATTCACTACGCGACCCAGCAGTGCAGCGACCTTCTCGAGCACGGAGTGAGTGGGATACACTTTTACACGTTGAACCAATCCCACGCGACTCGCGAAATCTACGCCAGCCTCGGGATCCGCCAGTCTCGCGGGATTGAGCCCGCCCTGGTTCAGGCGAGCTAGTGCGCCTCACGCTAAGTTCGTTAAAGAAAGAAATTCAAAGGATTCTTAAATGGGCTCACTTCGCTCGTGGTGATTTGGGATTTCGCAGCCCTTTTTTCCCAACTCTGCGTTGCTCTTTGATCACGAAGCCTAGCTTCGCTCACTCCTCGCGCCTTGATTTGTAAAAAAATGACTCGTGAATTCTTCAACGCTCTTATCGCTCAGCACACTAGCAGATGAGGAAAAGTCTCCCTTGGCGATCAGCCCTTTATGGGCTGGTGCTTCTCTACCTGATTCTGGATTTGAAAGCCTGTCAGGGGCCTCTCTATCGAGCGATTCAAAAGCGGGAAAGTGAAACGGTTGCGGCCGCGAGAGCTAATCGTTGGCTGGCCACCGTCAATCAGGAGCCTATCACCCGAGAGCAGCTCGATGTCGCAGCGGCGAGGCATTTTCATCAACGCGGCCTCGTCGAGGAAGAGGTCACCGAAAGCCACCGACGCACCGCTCGGCTCGCTTTGATCAATCAGCTGATCGATGAAACGTTAATTCGCCAGTATGCTGATGGCAGTGGTTACAGAGCACCCGAGGAAGAAGTCGCCGCCTACATTGAATCCTGGAAAGCTCAGTTTCAATCCGCCGAAGACTGGCAAGTGCGCAGCGGCTTGCAGGAATTGTCGGTCAAAGAATTGGAGCAGGAACTCGCCCGGAATTGGCATCGAAAGCGCTGGCTCGAGTGGCGGATTGCGCCAGCGACTGAGGTCACTAAGGAGGAGGCGGTCGCGTGGTTGGAGGCGAATCGGGAATCGGGCGATGGTTTCTTTGAGCCAGAAAGAATTCGAGCGAGACAGATTTTTCTGAGCACGGTCGAGACTGATGATGAAACTCGCGAAGAATTGATTCGTCGGATCCATAAAGAACTCGTCAGCGAAGAAAAGAGCTTCGCCGAGCTAGCCTCAGCCCACTCTGAAGATCTTCGCACAAAGCAGATCGGCGGAGATCTAAACTGGTTCACGCGAGATCGAGTTAGTGAAGATTTTTCAGAACGCGTTTTCGAAATGGAAATCGGGCAAATCAGTGAACCGTTCCGCACAACAATCGGGTGGCATATTGTTGAAGTGCTTGATCGCCAGGAGCAGACTCCGCTCCTCTTTGAGGAGATCGAACCGGAAATCCGCGCCCATCTTGAGAATCAGCGAACCGATGAAACTATCCGCCGCCTTCTCCGAAAACTTCGCAAAGTTGCTCACATCCGTGTGTATCGGGAGCATTTCTAAAGAGACTGTTGAAAAACTCCTTCCGCAGTCTTCTTGCTGCTTTATTGCCTGGACTTCGTTGTGATATTTATTGAGAGCTATGGCTATCAATAAATATCACGCCTCGCCAGTCAATAAATCAGCTGCGAATCCAAGCGGGTTCATTATTTCAACAGCCTCCTGAGGCGCTACGCAACTGTCTCCCCTTTTTAAGAGAAACCCGACGCGCTGCTGACCAGTAATCCACTGATCTTTTCCCTTCAGTAAGTTGCATTTAAAACACGCGACCCCTAAGCTTGCGCGTAATGCCATCGACAGCGTTTCAAACCAAAAGTGTTTCGGTTCGGGAATATTACGATATCGAAGCAACAGCTCAGGAACGCAGTGACTACTATGCCGGGGAAATGTTTAACATGGCAGGTGGCACCACCGAGCATGCAGCAATCACTGCGAACCTTCTCAGAGAGCTTGGCTTGGCTTTGAAAGGGAAGCCCTGCCGTCCGCTCAGCGCAGACCAGCGTCTGAAATCCGAGCAGAATGGACTTCGGATTTATCCCGACGCGAGCGTTTTCTGCGAGCCCCTGACGTATGATGAGGAAGATGGCCAAAAGCATACTACGACCAATCCAACCGCGATCTTTGAAGTGTTGTCGGACGGGACCGAGGCTTATGATCGAGGCTTTAAATTTGAAAGCTTCCGCAGCACACCGTCGCTTCAGGCTTATATCCTGATTGCTCAGGACCGCCCCCATGTCGAGGTTTTCGACCGAAGTGCTGATCGGGTGTGGACCCTCACAGAGGCCAACGGTCTTGATTCATCCATACCGATCGGCGGAATCGAAATCTCCCTTCACCTCGCCGACCTCTACGAAAGGATCGAGTTTTCCGTTGAGGACTCTAGCGAGGGTAGGATCTTTCCGAAGGGTCCCTGACCCGATTGATTGAGGGCAATGTGTTAGAGGACCCTTCAGGATTTATTCAGGCGAACAAAATTCCTTTTTCTGCCTCCTACGCCTCGCCAGAGCTTTTACCCCGCGTCTCTCGTTAGAGAATTCGTGACGTGTTCACTCAACTTACTTCTGGCGCAGGATCAGTTGGGATGACAGGTGGGCTCGATTTTGGTTTCGGCGTTGTTGAACGAAAGACCTCGCCCCAGTTGGTTCTCGCGGTGAAAGCCATTAACAGGGCCAGCGTGATGATCGCTCCGATCGTGATCGTGATACCAGTCAGTCCGTCGAAGAAAAAGCTATAGCTAAACAGCACCATGTAGGCGAATTGAGCTAAGGCGGCAATGCGAGCAAATCGAAGGCCGGCGGCTGCCCAGAGATAACCGCTTACGAGAATCAGAGAGGTAATCGCGGAGATCGCGAATGATAGAGTCACGGGGAGCAGATCCACGAGGTAGGCGAACAGCAATTGAAAGGCGAAGCAGCCTGCTGCAAGCAGAAAGTAGTTCATCGGGTGGAGCGATACTTTTTGGATCGCGGCGACCACCAGTAAGACCGCAAAGAAAAACAGAAGCGATACTGGAGCGAAGAACGTGATCCGCGAAGCGACCGGCCCTGGATTGGTCACCGCCGGCATTTCCATAGCGATCGCGTTGGCTCCGATCACGTTGCTGTAGTTCCAGGTCAGCGTCCACCCATCAGTCGCCGATCGATTACGAGAAGTGGGAGATTCTGAACCCGCCGGGATGTCGAATTCATCAAAATTTGTCCGCATGATTAGATCAACATTCTGGACCCGCTCGGTCTCATCAAAAGCGTAGGTCCAGCGATCGAGACCGGCTGCGGTGTAAGTCAGTCTCACTGGCACGGTCTCTCCGGGTGCAAGGATGACCGACTCAGTGATCTTTCCTTTTACCGGAGCCTTCTTGGTTTCCTCGTCACCAATGCTGAATGAGAACTGGTCAAACCGGACACCATCTGCGGGAAAGGTGAACGCGACGTAAAACGTCTGGGTGATCGGTGTGGGGTTGGAGAGCGTGTATTCGGCATCAAAATCGGCGGTGTAGGTTCGATACCAGATCAAGCCTTTCTTTTTTGGATCGGATTGGAGGTTGATCTCGATACGACTGGTTTCGGGCTGAATCTGACGTCGAGTCCGAGCTGCGGTCGGAGCGAGGAAAAACGCCTCGGGGTGGCGCTGCACCATCGGAAGGCCCCAGTTTTCGCCGACGGTCTCGCTGAGTTGCTCGTCAGCTACTTGAGTGCGGTAAGAGAGGGCGCTGCCAAGAATGAACCAGGCGAAGCTGGCCCCTGCGAGAATCAGAATAATAAACAAAAAACGAATCGGTGTCATAGAATAATAAAGTGTTAGGATTTTTCGGTGTTGCGCTTAGGATTCGATATCTTTGCGGTGGTAGTAAATTTCGACTGAGGGGCGCTCGTCGTGGCAGAGTTGTTTCATCAGCTTGATGAGGTGCTCTTGATTGTTCTGATGGGAGCCAGTCGACAACTCGACATTGCCTTCCACTGCGGTTGGCACATAGCGATCGGGAAGAGTCACCAACCAATTGAGTTGATGAATAAAAAGATCTGTTTCGGGTAGCTCGAGGTCGAGCCGACCAGAGACTCGGTCCATTGCGGTGGTTCGCAGGGAGTAGCAGAGGTGCACGTGCGAGCCGATCACGTGGTGATCGGATTCGGGATCTTCGGAGTCCGACTCGGGAAAGAGAGAAATTGGAGTCGGGTTGGCGAGCCGGAATTCGACCACTCCGTTTTCGCGTTTGATTGGGCTTGCTGCGGCACTGTTGATCTCGCACATCAGGATTTGGTCGGAAGCTGGGATCGTGATCGCCCAAGTCATCGGGCTGGTGTGTTTGACCAGATAATCGATCATCACCAGAGTCGAGCCATCTGCGACCACCTCGGTTTCGAAGCGGGCCTCATCAATCGTTGCCTGAGCAGTCTCCAATCGTGGAAGCCATGCCGCGGCAAGCGTCAAAGGCTCGTCGCCACGATATTCGGCTGTGAGGCAGCTCGACCCGCCAACGGCTTCTCTAAGCCACTGGGGGAGCCTCCGCGTATCGATTTCGTCGGAAAGGTCGGGATGGCGGAGCTCGAGGCCTTCGACCGGAAGGATCGCGAGGAGTGTCCTCGAATCCTGAGTGATGATTGATTCTGCCTCACCATTGCTAGCCGCATCGGTGTCAGGTTGCACTGCGGAGGGAAGGTCCAAACTCCAGGTGTCGGCGAGGGCTGACTGGGGGACTTCCCAGTTTACCTCTAAAGTTCGGTCAAGCTGATCGCGCGTCCGCCATCGAATTGTCGCGAGCCGAGTATCGTCGCGGCGGGGCCCAAGTTTCCAGTCTTCGAGGTCTTCTCCATTGATCGAAATCCGCGAGGCGTTTGCCGGAAGCGCCAAGGCGAGTTGATGGCCGCTCCCGGTTTCAGCTTCCGCGTCGATGCGAGCCTGATAGCGGAGACGGCCATCGCCAAAGTGGATTGCGACCTGCCGATGCAGCGACCAACTGCTCTCTTCCAGAGCTGGCGGAGCCTCCACGACTGGGTTTTCGTCGAGATAGATTCGAAAGTCTTCACCCGAACCAGGGAGCAAATAACGAATCGTCCCGTCGTCACTGGCTCTCGGTGTTAGTCCATCGATTTTCAACGCAGTGGACGGCGGCAAGCCATTCGCTATCAGTATCTCGCTGGTGGCTTCGGAAGATTTCAGTGAAAATCCATTTCCTCTGTCCCAATGGCTGACCGGTGGTATCGCGAAGGTCGCGTTAATCGCGAATTCGCCGGCGCTTTCCGTCATCAAATGAAAGCGCTCTTCTTTCGATAGAAAAGTCGCGCCCGGAAGCGGCGTCGAATTGATCAGCCGGATGTCTCCCCCAATCAGCGGAATTGCCTGCCACCCTTCGACAAAGACGCGAGCCTTGCCGCGAAGTGTTAGGGTCGGTTGCGAGCTAGCCAGATCCAGTTCGTATTCGACCGACTCGAGCAACGATTCGACGGGCGGCGAAACCTCATCTTCCGGCTCGGTATTTTTGAGCGCTTCTGTGAGGAGAGCCTTCAGCTCAGAATACGGAAGAGTCACCGCGGCTTCTTCAAGCAATGGTTCTTCGGCGGGAGCGAGGAGAGGGAGAAAAATGAGACAGACGGACAAACAGATTTTCTTCATGAGTCCGATTTACTTAGGACTAGATGAAGCGGCTATGAATCGTCTGTGAAATCTGTGTGAAAAGGGCCGGGGGTGAGCTTCTAAGCGGGGATTCTACCGAGCCGGCCGTTCGACTGCTTCCGAGCTGATTCTGGATCGACCACTTTGTAATTGATCTGATTACCGCAAAGGTCTGCGTCACATCGGCCGTTCAAGACTGCAAAATCGATTGCGATGCGCTTTCTACTCTTAGCTCTTTTTCTGGTTATAGGACTTCATTCGATTGGTGAAGGGCGTCCTCACATTATTGTGATCACAGCCGACGGCATCTCGCTCGATGCACGAGAGCAGTTTGAAACGCCAGTGCTCGATACGCTTGAGGAATCGGTTGTTCGGCTCACGAATTATTTCTCGCATCCTATTTCAGCACCGCGACAAGCTCGACTCCTCACAGGACGCCCTGCTCTGCGGGCCGGAGTCTGGAGAGACGGCGGAGGTGGTTCGCTGCTGCCTCCTCGGGAGCGCACCATCGCAGAGAGAGCGGCCGCGAGCGGTTATCGGGCCGGCTTCTTTGGCCGATGGTGGCTCGGCCACTATGACGGGTTTCGACCGGAAGATCACGGTTTCGAAGAAGTGCTGACCTTTCCTGGAACGCCACTGGATCGACCGAGCGGCTGGCTTCGACGGAATGGACTGCAAGAGCATTTTGTCGGAGCTCCCAACGAAGCATTTTTCGATGCAATGCTTGATTTCGTGGAGCGGTGCGAAAAAGAAGAGGTTCCCGCTCTGACCTTTTACACGCCAGATTTGGGGATAGATCTCATCGCATTCGATGCACAAATCGCCCGCTTGGAGGCCATGTTAGACCAACTTGGGATTCGCGAGACGACGATGCTGGTCATCACCTCCCATCCACAACGCCAGTCTGACCGCAGCCTTGCTTTTGATGAGAATCTTCGCGCAGCCTGCTGGTGGAGGTATCCCGCTCGATCGATCGGAGAAAGGGGAACCAGCGATGGACTCTGTGCTGACATCGACCTTTTCCCGACTCTCCAGTTTTCCCGACACAGTAGCCCTCCTCTGGTTGGAAAAGATATTCGAGATCGGCTCAAGGTCACGAAACATGGAGACCACCTCGCTGATCGCCGGATGGTTTTGTCGTTGCCGGGATATTCTGATCCCGATCATGAGCAGCACGCGAAGCGGTATCCCGGCAATCATGCTCGCGGGCATGGGGATATTGTGGTGATGGAAGGAAGTCTCCGCTACCTTAGGTTGCCTGGCGAGGAGGATGCGATTCACGATCTCTCGATCGATCCAGGTCAGATCGCAAACCTGATCGAGCCGCGGCGCACGCATGCGACACAAACCGCGCTGCGAAGCCACTACGCTGGGTGGTGGGAGGCGAACAGCGAGCGGACTCACGAGCGGACCGCGATTCCTATTGGAAGGGGACAGAGCGGAATCGTCAGACTTTCCGCCTATGATGCGAAATGCGAAAACGATGATCTGGCGGAGGGACGTTCTCTGAATTGGCTCGTCGATGTCGCCGAGACGAGGAAATACCGGGTCACTCTTCGCGGAATATCAGGCCAGCCAATCGGTGCGGACGAAATCAGTTTTTTCCCGAGGCCTCAGGGCATCGACTACCTGACACCAGATCCAGAGGCGCATACTTATCAGCTAGAAGTAAGACTTGCGTCGGGTCATCAGGAAATTGGTGTATCTGCCCGCACTGACGAAAATGAGCGCGTCTCCATCCGAAACGTCGAGATCCGCTGGGGCGCTGAAAACGAAGACAGTTGGGAGCCACTGAGGAGTCACTGGAGTTACCGCGACTTCACTCTGCGAATGCCGTCTGAGGATGACAACGGGAGAACGATCCGATTTGGTGAATCGGAAAAATCGATCACTTTAGCGGGTGATAGCGAGTTGATCACCGTTCGCGACGGAACCGCGAGATGGATCGGGAGCGACGGCACCGTGCAGAGTCTCGAGAACGTCTTTGGCGATGAAAGCTTCGGAAAAATAAGGGTGGTGGAGGGCTCGACGCCGGAAATTCTCGAATACGGAGTAGTCACCAGAGCGATGCAATGGGGCGAAAAGTGGGAATTGCCACCGATCAAAATCCCATCGCCGGAGGAAGGGGAGAAAGAAGAAGCCTCAGATGCTGTTTTCCTTCGGCTCTTACCGGTGGGATATCGGTCGCCAGAGGAAACTGGAGAGCCTTCCGACGGGTTCATTGATACTCTGCTACCACCCGGACATCGCACTCCGAAAGAAAGAGAAGCGCTTTCCGTTTATACTGAAGCGCTCCTGCAACGGGGCGAGGAAGCATGGGAGAAGGAGTGGCGCGTCCGCCATAGTTTTTCAGCTCATCTCGTCGAGGTCGCTGTCGGTGTGCGACGCGACGGAGATGTGAAACTGGCGGAACAGTTGCTGCAGTTGGCGAGAGAGAATCCGCCGCGAGGAGCCGAGCGGTGGGCATCGGATTTCAATTTGTGGCGGCCTGTTCTCGCCAAGGAATTTGGAGCACGAGCGGTCAGGAAAACCATCGAGCGGTGGGACAACCCCGAGAATTTGCTCGCAGATGTGCTGAGGATGGCACGGTCAATCCCTCAGCGGTTTCCCGAAACTGCAGCCGCGCTCGATGCCGCTGAGTTGATCGCAACGCTGGAGCTCAATCATACCGGGCGCTTCCTTTCGGAAGATGCGATCGCAGCCTTACCTCTCGAGGAACAGATTGATGAATGGATTCTTCAACTGGAATCGCAGAACGGAAGACAGTTCATCGATCCCGGTTACGTTAACATTTTTGCAGACCCTCGAGGGGCAGAGAGCCCTGCGGCACGTTTGCTCGCGGCTGGTTATCGCGCGGTGCCGGAGCTATTGGAGGCAATGTCTGATCAGCGCGCGACCAGGAGCGTATCTCAGGGAGGCCGAATCTTTCGAGTGGGTTCATGCGCTAAAATCATTCTGGAGCACATTGCGCGTCGCAGATTTTCAGTGAGCCCCGACTCGATGTCGAGAGGCGACCATGCCGCAGCAATCCAAGCAGCTCGCGTCTGGTGGGAGAGTGTCGCCGGAAAAACCGAGTTTGAGATACTTGCGCAAGCTCTCGCCCGAGCCGAAGACGACGCGCCTCATCAGGCAGTCGAGATGCAGGCAAAGTTCGGCAATGAACGCGCCTTTCCCCTGATCGTGGAGGCGGCAAAGGCATGCCAGGATCCCGGAACCCGAGGCACACTCGTCGTGGTAGCTGCGAAGACTGGTATCGAGATTGCAGGCGACTTCCTCCGCGACGAGCTGGAGAATGGTCCTTTCGCTCATTCGCGCGCTAGAGCTGCCGCTTCGCTCTGGATACTCGGAGAGAAAGAACTGGCGACCAAGACGATGACCGGACAATGGCGGGAGCGTCTCGGAAAAGGATTTCTTGCGGACTCCGGGGAGAGACCTGGCAACGATCATACGGGAGCCTTTGGTAGTGCTGGTGAGTTTCTGGTGAACTACCGATCGGTCGAAGGGATCGAAGTATTCTCCGAAGATTGGGCAAAGCTCTCGATCCCAATGCGGAGCAGTATCCTCCATCTGCTTTCCGCAGGCTGGGACCGATCGTTGACCACGATGCCAGCTCCCGTGAATAGGGAGAAAATGACTTATACTGGGTTTGGACCTAACACTGGATATCCAGGCAGTTATTCGGGATACAACCTCGGTGGTAGTTTTGGAACAAGTGGCTGGGGTGAAGTGGCCGTCATAAGTGCGCCAAGCACTCCAATTGACACAGCGATTGACCGCCTCCTCACCGCATCCCTGATCGAGACGACACGCAATTTCAAGCGCCACAGCAGTTCCGGCTACCACCCGCCTCTGGGCGAGTCGGCAGCACGCATCCTCTCGGAGCGATACCCCGATCGTTTCACTTTCGATCCCGCAGCATCCTGGAAATCGAGGCAACAGGCAGCACTTGCGGCATGGCCTCGGGGTCTTGGATGCGGGGGACAATCTCGCCCGGCGCGCTGTCTTCCTGGCGCAGGGGCGTGATGGGCCGAACCGCATTACGCACTTCGGGCCAGGCGGCGATCATGCGGGATTCGTAGACGTCTTCCAGCTGCACCTCGGCCAGCAGATGCGCCCCGCCGCGCAGGTCCAGCCCCAGATTCACCAGGCCCGACGGCATCCACTCGGGCCAACCCGCGCGCGCGGCCTGGTTTTCCGGCGTGTCAAAGCCCGCCTCGATCGCTTGCACAGCGTCATTGTGCTGCTCGACCTGGGTGTAGAACCCGTTGGGCAGCGCCAAGATCAGCCCCGCCGCAACAACCGTCCAGATCAGCAGACGGCGAAAGAGGGGGATTTGCAGCATCAGCTTGCCGGACTAAACCTAAATTGGGTTTAACACAATCTCTGTAATGCAGCATGCTTTAAACCCAGACATTAGCGTAACGGAAACCCTGATGGAATGCTATCAGCAG
>JBCCBR010000054.1:0-11690 GCA_039033935.1 Verrucomicrobiota bacterium | reverse complement strand
GGTGAAGGAGTAAGCACTGACTCAGCCTCACCCGAAAACAGCTCAATCCCATCGGGGAAGCTGATTCGCTCTCCCTGATTCTCTCGGAATCGGGCGAGCGCGCTATCGGCTTCTTCGCTCCGGCCGAGTCGATAAAGCAGGTAAGCCCGGACCCAGTCAACCCAGGGTGCCTCATTCAGCAGTGAAGATTCTCTCTGGATCGAATTGAGCAATGGCAGGGCTTCGTCAGCTCGACTCCCACCGCGATCGGACAGTAACTCACTGGCGCTCCTCCAATAGGAACTGACGAGTTGTTCACGGAGTGATTTTAAGGAAGCACGATCCCACCTGAATCCATTGTCGGAGCCTGTCAGATACCGGATGCTGTCGCGAAGCTCCGACTCATTTCCGAGTGCGGTCAGCAGCGCCAGCCGGCGTTCCCAAGCCAGTATTTCTCCTGGTGCAACGCTAGTCAGAGCACGCAGGCCATCTGCCGCCTTTTGGTGATACCCGTAACCGAGCAGAATCGAAGGCGCTTCCCAGAGCAGATCCGGATCTTTGATTTCAGTAAAGATCTGATCGTCGAGAAGATCCTGGGCAAGATCAATGCGACCGATCTGATGATACGCGATCGCCTGCTTGAGAGTGTAGAGTGAAGCATTGTCAGGATCGAGCTCTAACAAAACCGCGAGCTGCTCCTCGACCTCTTCGGAAGACTGCGGATCAGAATCGAGTGAACTGACGAGAAGGCGGCGCAAAGTGATCTCACTCTCCTCGTCGAGATCGGAAGATTCCAGCCTCCGCCTGATCGCAGTCGCGACGCGGTCGATCAGGTTCTTTTGCCGACCAATCTCGCAGAAGAGCAGAAACTTCTCGATTTCTTCTTCGCCCCACTCTCGATTCGAGAAATCAAACCGGCGTTGCTCTGCTTCGAAGAAAGCGGCCAAATTATCAAACGACGCCTCGGCTTCACTGGCGACGAGGAGCCAACTTCGATAGCGCGATGCAGAATCGACCAGAGAACGGGCAGCTTCGATCTGAAGTTCAACAACGGCTCGGTCCCCGAGCAGGGCGCTGGCATCGATCAGATCGAGCCGAAGCTCAAAATGGCGAGGATCGGTTTTGAGGTAGGCGTCCAAAAATCGCTTTGCATCTGCGACGAACTCCTCATTGATCAGCAAGCCGGCGAGATCGCCGATCTCGTCTGCAGTGCCCCCTGTGACATCGATCTGCAAAATCACCTGCTCAGCGGCGGCGCGGTCATCCTGTAGCAGATGAATCTGGAGTAATTCAGTGGCTGCAGCGAGATCGCCGCGGTCCTTTTGCACATAGCGTTCGAGATATTCGGAGGCTGCGTCGAGTCGATCAATGCGCCGAAGAAAGCGCTGCAGTTCGAGGAGTCGCTCCGAGACCTCTTCCGAAGGCAGGCCGACTAGCACGGTTTCAAAATCCTGCCGCGCGTCGCCATCTTTCCCGAGCGCAAACCGGGCCATGACGAGTCGGAACCGCAGATCGCTACGCTCTGGATTCTGCTCCAACCGGGAGTCGAGCCAAGCCTCCTCGGCTGCCAGATCATTGATCGCCGCAAGCATTGCCAGAGCCCTCGCCTCCAGTCGCTCCGAATCGGGCAACCGAGTCGACTCCGCGAGAAGAAATTCGAGAGCCTCGTTTTGCTTTTCGGACGCCAGCAAGACTTCAACGTAGTCGATCGCTCGATCGACATTGTCCCGGTCCGCTTCCCATAGTGCCCCTACCTGGGCGAGCAGCTTGCCTCGCTCCTCCTCCGTGGCGATGACCGAGAGGCGCAAGCTCAGGATTTCACGCCTCCGCCAGTGGTCAGCCGCTAGTTGACCGAGCAAGGTATCGAGCCGCTCCGCAGCCTCAGAGCGGTTTCCAAGCTCGCCATCCGCGACGGCCAGTCGAACCTGCAAATCGACCCGCTCCTCTGGCGATAGATCGTCAAGCACGACCCGTCCGAGAGCCTCCTTGCTGAGTTCCCAGAACTGATGCCGCTGCATCATCAAACCAAGCGCAAACAGCTCGCTACTCGGAATCTCTTCTCGATCCAGCCTGGCTCGGAGCAATTCGGAGGCCAGTTCACGACTCTCGTCGTCGACTGCGAGGCTGAGAAACCGGGAGAGCCACTCGGCTCTGCGAGCGGCTGCCTTTTCGAGCCGAATCGCTTCGGCAAGCTGTTCCAAGGCGCGGGCGTCGCCCTTCGACTCCAGTGATTGGAAGAAAAGATACCGAAGCGGAGCATAGCCAGGGTGCAGCTGGATCGCCTCGGCGAGAAGCTTATCAGCTGCAGCGTTGTCCTCTTTCCGCAGGATCCGAATGAGAACAGTCTTGGCACCGGCATCGTCCGGGTATTGCTCGAAATGAGCACGGTAGAGACCGATCAACTCATCGAGACGCTCGCCTTCTCCATAGAGTTTGATCAGCGGACCGAGCGGGCCGTCGAGCAAAGGATCATAATGGAGAGCGGTGCGGTATTGCAGAGACTGCTCACTGAATTGAACTTCGTCAGTCTCGGCCAGTCCCCGGCCGACGATGAAGGCGAGGAAAATCCCGAAAAGCCCTATAAAAGGAGATCTGTGGCGGTGCCCGAACACGTTCAAACGGTGGCGGGCTCCTTCAACCCTGAGAGAATTTCTTCGACCAGCGAATCAACTGCAACTGACTCAGCTTCGCCCTGAAAGTTGAGGATGACGCGATGCCGCAGAGCCGCCAGAGCTACTCGATCGACATCCTCCCGAGCAACCGCGGTGCGGCCATCAAGGGCACAGTGGATCCTTGCCCCACGAATCAAAGCCTGCATTCCGCGGGGGCTCGCACCATAGCTGACATACTGATTGACGGCACCGATCCCGGCATCGGGACCCGGATGAGTGGCGAGCACAAGATGGGCCGCATACTCCGTGACACTGTCTGCCACCGGAACAGCCGAAACGATTTTTTGAAATCGGATAATGTCTTCAGACGAGATTCTCTGTTCGAGCGCGGCATCATCAAAAGCAGAAGTGCGGCGCGAGATCTCGACAAGTGTAGCCTTGTCAGGAAACGGGACGTGCAACTTGAAGAGAAAGCGGTCAGCCTGTGCCTCCGGCAATGGATAGGTGCCCTCCATTTCCATCGGATTCTGCGTCGCCATGACGAAAAAAGGCTGCGGAAGCGCCATCGTATCACCACCCGCAGTGACGGCCTGCTCCTGCATCACTTCGAGCAGCGCGGCCTGGGTTTTGGGCGTTGCTCGGTTCACTTCGTCAACGAGGACGAGATTCGCAAATACCGGCCCCCTTTCGAAATGCAGCACGCGTCGACCCTCATCGTTCTCATTCACGATGTGGGTTCCGAGAATATCCGCCGGCATCAGGTCGGGGGTGCATTGGATCCGTCCCGGACTGAGGCCCATGACGTCGGATAAGGTTTTGACGAGAAAGGTCTTACCGAGGCCCGGAACCCCCTCGAGCAAAACGTGCCCTCTCGAAAAGACCGCTGCGAGCGTGTCAGTGAGGAGCTCATCGTAACCTACGATCGCTTTTTGGATCTCGGTTTTGAGAGATGCGAACACTTCTCGAAACTCATTGAGCGAATGATCGAGTTCTTCGGGATTCATGTGTATCAAAGATCAGAAATTCAGGGAGATGGAGTGAGGCTATGGCCGGCGGGTCCGGCTTATCAGTCAGTATCACTCTTTTCAAAGCTGCGCCGGATGCCAGTGAAATATCGGAGGATATGATCCCGGCGCGACCTTGGAATTTGCTGAGAGTCGAGCGCCTGCTCTTCGACTGCGAGGAAGTCGGTCACCACCTCCTGAGCGCCCCGATTCGCTTGCTCATCGCGAGCCCCCCCTTCGATCGCGCGAAAGCTGGAATCGCCATCCTCATTGATTTGGGCGATCACTTCGCTGTCTCGAGCAGCGTCTATCGAGTTCCCCTCCTCCGGGGTCAGATCGGCGGTTCCGGTGCCTGCCTCATTGCCACCCCGCCCCTGACTCGGAGCTCCTCCCTGAATCGGCGGACCTCCACTGCCTGGGTCGCCCTCCATCCCCGGAACCGGGGCAAACAGCATCCCGTCGCTTTCCCCGGAGTCATCGCTACCAGGACTGCCCGCGGCGAGCTGCTCATTGCCCGAGTCCCCAGGCGGTTGTTCGCCTGGGACCGGGGCCGAGATACCGCCGGCTTCCCCCTCCTGCCCCTCAAGACCTCCCTCTGGCGCCCCGACCTGATCTTCGCCAGGCACCGGGGCTTGATTCTCTTCCTCGCCTTCACCACCGTTTGGAGCCATCGAGAGGCTTTGCGACTGAGGCCCTGCCTCACTGTTTTCTCCGCCGAGCATTTCGCGTAGCCGTTCCGCAATTGCCCCATCGTCAGTTTGACTATCGGAGCCACCAGACTCTTGTGATTCACCGCTTGAGGTGTCGGTTTCGACTTGCTCCATGCCCCGGACTTGGCTTCCGCCGATTTCGCTCCCCGCCTCACGAAGACTTTCGGCTAACTCCTCAAGCGTCTCGCGGGCTTCCTCGCGACGCTCAAGGTAGCGAAAATGCCGAGCCAGCTCCTCGAATTCGCGACTCGCCGTTTTCGGCTGCCGATCGATCATCTTACGGGAAGCATTCCCGACCCGTTCTCCAACCGGCTTCAGCTGATCTTCTTCAGTGGCGGCGTCGGCAGCCTGCTCCAGCGCCAGAGTCAATCGTTCCATGGTTGACTCCGGGATGTTACCAAGGCCCAACATCTCTGAAACGATCTCGGCTTCGTCGGCCGCCGGGCTCGCTTCACGATTCCGTATCGCCTCGGCCAGGTTCGCGGTATCGGAATGGCTCGCCATCGCTTCGATAAGCGCTTCGCTGGCCCAGCCGTCCTCACCCAACCCGAGCTGAGCGGCGAGCCGCTCGGCTGCCTTTGCCCTTGCGTCGAGAGCGCCGAAAACCTCATCGGCCGTCAACCCATCGCTGTCGGCGAGTTCTTCAACTACGGAGTCGACTTCGATCCTGAGCTGTTCGAGGGCGGTAACTTCTTCGTCAGTCAGTGCCTTGACCTCGCTTAGCTCTTCGGCCTCGCGCTCAATTGACTCCGCCTGAGCCGTCGCCTCCGCCTGCATCTCTTCAGTCAGTTCGCGCTCCCCAATTGCGAGCGGCAGCCTCCCCAGTGGCGTCAGGGCAAGCGCTATCAAGATGACGGGAGCAACCCAAGCCCAGCGCAAGGATGGGAGCGGGAGGTGCCTTGGCAAGTCCTGAACCGCTTCACCGAGAGCCGCTTGGGCGCGTGAAAGATGCAGGCGAACTCCGGGGGAGGTGTCCCCCTCGATCAAAAATTCGTAGGATGAACGGAACCGATCGCGCCATTGGCCGAGTCGATCCAACAAACTGAGTGCAGCCCCGCGATCGAGACTGCGAGAGATAGCGTAAACGACCGCGATGAGGAGGCTGAACCCGAGCAGGGCGAGGGCCAGCCAGATCTCATCCGAACGCCATCCGAAGCCCCGGCGCATCCAGAGGACAAGGCCAATACCGATCACGCCACCGACGAGGCAGGACCACCGCGCAACTCGAGCCCAGCGGACCAGACGGACCCGTTGGCGAACCGAGTTCGCTGCCGCATCAAGATCAGAAAGCTGAAGAGAATGATCCAAAGACAGTAGAAAAGGAGAAGAGGTTTCGAGGGAACTTACGCCTCAAAACAGGGAATGACGAAGCACGAAATCATGGAGCGGCCTCCAGATCAGCAAGGAGCCGCTCAAGCCGCCGCGATATTTCGGGGTCGTCGACCTCTGCTAACTGGCGTCGCAAGACACCACGAATCAGGGGCCCATAGCTACCCAATTCAATTGTGGCAGCTTCGCGCGTTTCCCAGTCGGAATCGCCGAGCCGGGGTATCAGCAATTCGACTTCATCGAGTAACTCCGGCGACAGCTCGGGAGAGCCAGCTTCAACTAATCGGATATCGCCAAGAGGGATTTTCCAGGTCCGTCCCGCGACTTCGACGGAAAGCAGGTCGAGTGTCACCGCGGCGTCGAGAGACCCGCCATCCCATTTTTTAATCAGGAAACGAGCACTCTGACTGCGGGAAGGACCGAGAGAGTCTGGCTTGGACACCGCTCGCATTTCGCGAATCGAAGCGAGCTCCAGCGGCAGCGTCTGACCTCCGACTCGAAGCGGGAGTCTCGAATTCCCCACCACCGAAACAGCTCGCTGTCCCCCACCCAGATAAAGGACTGTTTCGACTCCTTGCTGTGGCACTGGCAAGGTGTCCCTATCCCCTTGCGACGAGACTAATGACCGGATTTCCCTCATTGGAAAATCGATCGCGCCGAGCAAGTTGGTCGTGACCGTCACTGTCTCTTCACCCGCCCACACTCTGAGCCGGCTCCCGTCGGTGAGATGCCACCAGCCTCCGAGCCCTCCCTCGGTAGGAGTGATTGCTGCCAAATCGGTCGCCGCAACCTCGATTTCGCCCCAGGGCGTGCGTCCTTTCAGCGTCAGCGACGACGCATTGGCAACCCGGAGACGGTCTCCACTGAACAACTCGATCATGACCTCCTCCGTATTCAGACCAAATCGCTGAATACGATCGCCACTCCGCCCCATCACGAGGCGGTCGAGCTTACCAAGATCAATCGAGACTATCTCTCCGCTGGCTTGACGAAACCCAAGATCGGGGCTCGAAAGCAGGCCACTGAGACGTTGACCGTCGGCAAAATACACCTGAGCCTGTTGATCAGTTTCCGAACCAACAAGCGCTCGAACTCGATCGAAGGGAAAGGTGGCTTCGCCGAAGTGATGCTCAATCGACAGCTCGGTGCCGCTCGCTTTTCCGAAGAGCCGAGTCTGGTCCCCAATCGCGAGGACGTCACGCGCGTCGGTCGGCACGCCGAGGCGATTGGAGAAATCGTATGGGCGAAGCGGTTGCTCACTGGCGAGCTCCTCCGACGAAAAGTTGAGAAAGCGCCGCGGTAATGATCCGGGAAGGCCGTCTACAAGAAGCTCCAGCCGCCAAGGCCGAGTCGCACTGAGGAGGGCAGATTCGCTAAACTGATCGGGGCGTGAGATTTGTGCCACCGTGTGCAACAACACCTCAGTTGAACCCGGCTCGAGCGTCAATCCATAGTGAAAGGCGAGCGCGTAGCGGTTTTCCGCTGAGATACTGGGGAGTAGCTGCGAGCGGCTCCCGGCAAGGCCAAAACTGAACGCGTTGGCGGTTGCCCCTTGACCCGGAAGAACCAGAATTCCCCGCTCCCCTTCCTCCAGTTGAATCGGCTCAGTCAGACCTCGATCGCTGAAAAAGGTCTGATAATTCCCGGCAAAATTTGACCGCAGAGTAAGCCTTAGTCGCACTTTGTTGGGAGTTTGGTTTTGGAGGACTTCGGCATATCGAAGCCCGCCTGCTGCTCCCGGCAAAACCGAGACGATGCGGGTAATCGCCAGTCCTTCGAGCGTTCCCGAACCGCTGGTTGACGCGGCGCTGCCGCGGACGAATACGGTCTTCCCATCCCGTGACATCCATCGGTCACTCGGTGAGAAGTCGAGACCATCGATCGAGAGGACTGCGCCACTGTTGAGCTGACCGTTCCCCATCCTCCCGATCGAGCCGTCGGCTTCGATGCTCCAGGAATAGCCCGCTTGATCCGTCCTCACCCCTTGCGCTGCCGGAACGACGGCTTCTCCAAATAGGAGTGCCTCGGAGGCAGTTTGATCGGCATGGCCCATCTCGAGGCCGCCGCCGAGAGGCAGCATAAGACCGACCAGCCAACTCAGGTTGAGCAGGTCCAAATGAATAGACAGATGGGGGCGCGTCGGCATTTAGGGCGTAATCCGATATTCCTGAATGGATTCAACCGGGAGAGCAAAGGTGACGTCGTCCCGAATCCAGTTCAGGTGCGACGATTCGAAATAGCCTGAGAGACTGTCACCCGAAGCAAGACCGACTTTGAATCGAGGCGAATCGCTTGATTCCAACGCCAGGGAGGTGATTGCGATGACTTCAGCAGAGGGAAGCACGACGGTGACTCCCCCGCTTTGGAATCGGATGGATTCATCTGCTAATCGTGCGGCGACCAATTCGCGATTCCCGACGAGCAGATTCGCGTCTCCGGGGATGCCCCCAACCACATCGGCGAGCGAGCTCCAGACCGAACGGGAGAGCGGTCGATAGCCACCCTCGACTGACCAGATTCGCCGAAGCGTCAAACCCGGCATCTCAAGAACTCCATTACCCAGGCCCGGGACCTGCCACTGCTGGGGCGAATCTTCCTGGAGCCAGGAAATCTCTTCGGCCGTTTTTAATCGCATTCTCAGGACAGGCCAGGGTTGACTCTGATACTCGAGAGAATCAATCGCAGTTCCGTTAATCTGCCCGAGGGGCAAAACCGGAAAACCTCTGAAATCGCCTTCCAGATTCACCGCTCGAACGCTTCCGTCGCGCCACTCGACAAAGTGGGTGCTCGACTCGCCCACCGGCCAAGGCTTGCCATCCTCCGCAAAGACCAGCAAATCGAACTGTGAGAGATCAATCGGGATCGCGTTTTCTCCGTTTCGCGGGATGATCCTCAAGCCCGGGGCTGTCAGCTCAGCGACGTAGACATTCCCCGAACGATCACAAATTTCGACCCTACTAAGTTCACCTTTCGAGCCGCGAATCGCGGCAACCTCACTCTGACTGATTTGGGAGTCGCCAAAACGATCCGTCAGCGTCCACTCGCCATCCGACTCGACCTGTCCGACAATGGCTTCAGCTGCATCGATCCAGAGGCGGTCGAAGTCTCGCGAGTGAAGTCCGGCCTGGTCGAGCCATTCGTTGAGAACAACTTTTTGTCCAGCGCTCCCGAGAGCTCGTGGACTCCTCAAAGAACTTTCTGCCGCATTGATGAGACGATCTGAGAACTCAGTGTCAATCTGTGGATCGATCCATCTCGATTCTGACATGACAGCTGCGACCGCTTCATCCGCATTCCCGATTTCCGGAAGATTGCGCTGCAGCATCCAGTGAATCAAACCTCGCGACTCATTCGCCGGGATCTTCGTTTCATAATTGAGTGAAAGCTCGCGACGGTTGACCGACGCCGATATAGTTGGCTTTCTCGCGAGATCCCCAGGACCGAAGCCGACCACCGTGGCGTGTCTGCCTTCAGCCTGGCTGAAATGGATCGTGACGCTTCGATCGGAATCTGTCAGGCGAATTCCATCGCCGCCACCGAGCAACCGCCCCGTTTCGCCATGGAGCGTCTGCCAGGCAAAAGGAAAGGTCGTCCGAAGCAGGACTGCTGCTTCGACTGACTCCGGACCAGGATTGAAGACACGATCAAAAATCCGCACAGCTGCTCGTTTCCGATCGAACCAGAATTCCCTCTTCACCTGAAGTTCGCCAACTTTTCCCTCGATCTCTAATCTGAGTTCTTTGCCCTGCGAGGTTTTCAGAACACGAGCTTCCTCGTAAATCACCGGCTGCCCCGCCACCAAAAGACGTCCCCCCGACTGCAGGTAGGAGGCTCCCCCCGAGGTGATCGCCCCGCTTTCGACAACTTGCCAGGTGTAGCCTTTCGCATCCTGTGCTTCGAAAAAACGAGCCGGGATTTCATCGAGCGTCTCCCAATTCGCCTCGTCCTGACCCGACGATGACGAAGGTAGACCGAAAGCGAGGAGGAGTCCCACCACGGTGCAGCAAACACGCTGAAGCACTGCCAGTTGGGGACCTTTTTCCTTCACTTCATAAGTTAATGGAATTACCCCAATTTAAAAACAGTTTTTGTCGCCAGTAGAACCGGTTCAGCATGCTAACTTACGGAAGAACAACTCTGCCAGGATGGAGGGCTCGAATTCTCGCTGAGCCAGATGTAACATAGACTTCGAATTACGCGCTATGACTCAGAGAGCCATGCGAAGCACGAAGAGGCCCAAGTAAAGCCGTTTGAGTTTGGAAACCGACTTGCAAGGCACTTGCAGAGGTCAAAGGAATTCTCCTCCCCAAAGATTCTACCCAGCGACAGCTTCGCGGGCTGCGGCGAGAGCGTAGTCGCGATTCAGCTTCGAAATCACATCGGCGCTAATCGATTTAGGACAGACCGCTTCGCACTCGTATTGGTTGGTGCAATTGCCAAAGCCCTCCGCATCCATCTGCCGAACCATCCCGAGGACACGTCGGTCTTTTTCCGGTGCGCCCTGTGGTAGCTTGTTGAGGTGATTCAGTTTCGCACCAACGAAAAGCATCGCGCTGGCATTTTTGCAGGAGGCGACACAGGCTCCGCAACCGATGCAGGTCGCAGAGTCGAAAGCGCTGTCCGCATCGTCTTTCGGAACTGGGACCGAATTGGCGTCGACGGCGGATCCAGTCCGGGCACTGATATAACCGCCCGAGGCGATGATCCGGTCGAAGGCCGTCCGGTCCACCATGAGATCTTTGATGATGGGAAACGCGTTGGCTCGGAATGGCTCGATCCAAATCGTGTCGCCATCCTTAAATTTTCGCATGTGGACCTGACAGGTTGTAATTCCTGCCTCGCGGCTGTGGGGAACACCGTTGATCGTCAGCGAACACATTCCACAGATGCCCTCTCTGCAATCATGGTCGAAATGGATTGGGTCCCCACCCTCGTCGAGGATACCGGTGTTGGCGATATCCAACATTTCGAGGAAGGAGGCTTCTTCCGGTATCTCAGAAACTTCGTAGGTTTCGATGTGACCAGTGTCTTCGGGATTTTTCTGACGCCAGACTTTGAGGGTTAGATCCATTTCTTACAGCTATAGTTACGCCGCCTTTTGGTCGTGAGATCACTTGTAGCTTCGAACAGCCAGCTCCACGTTGTCGAAAATGAGGTCCTCTTTATGGAGGGTCGGAGGGATACCGGGGCCATTGTATTCCCACGCCGCGACGTAACAGAACTCGTCGTCACGGCGTTGCGCCTCGCCCGGGTTGGTGTAGCCAGATTTGACCGCTTCATCATCCTCAGTGAACTGATATTCCTCTCGGAAATGCCCGCCACAGCTCTCTTCGCGATCGAGGGCGTCGTGGCAGAGGACTTCCGCGAAATCGAGGAAATCAGCAAGTCGCGATGCCTTCTCCAACTCCATGTTGACCCCATCGGCAGTCCCGGGGATCCGGACGTTCTCCCAAAAATCTTTCCGAATTTCGGGGATCCGCTCAAGTGCTTCTTTGAGCCCTTCAGCAGTACGCCCCATCCCGCACTTATCCCAGATCAGAAGCCCAAGCTCCCGGTGGAGCGTGTCGACGTTTTTCGTCCCTTTGATACTGAGAAGCTTGTCGATCGTCTCCTTGGCTTCTTTTTCGGCTTCCACGAATTCCGGCGCTTCGGTGGTCACGGAACCCGGGGTGACGGTAACGAGATAATTTGGCAACGTCGCAGGGATCACGAAATAGCCATCGGCAAGGCCTTGCATCAGGGCACTCGCTCCTAGTCGATTCGCTCCGTGATCGGAGAAATTCGCCTCTCCCAGCACATGGAGACCGGGAATGTTTGACATCAGATTGTAGTCAACCCAGAGACCGCCCATGGTGTAATGAACGGCCGGATAGATCATCATCGCCGCCTCCGCCAAATAACGTATCAGATTCACTACCGCCGAAGATCAGATCATCTTCTCCTTCACCACTTAACGTATCTTCTCCGTCTGCGCCGAAGATCAAGTCATTGTCGGAGCCCCCTGCTGCCGTATCATCACCAATATCACCACTTAAGTTATCTTCTCCATCGCCGCC
>JBCCBR010000053.1:0-11703 GCA_039033935.1 Verrucomicrobiota bacterium | reverse complement strand
CAAAGCCAAAGTGCTAACCCACCATCACATCCGCGAGCAGGAGCAGACGCTCTACGGCTTCCCCGACGATGAGGCTCGAGATATTTTCCGGCTTCTGATCAATCGAGTGACCGGAGTCGGACCGAAGGTCGCCATGTCAGTGCTCAGCGGCATGGCGGTAAATGACTTCAAAGAAGCCATCGTCAGCGGAGATATCACCGCGATCTCGAAAATCAAAGGGCTCGGAAAAAAAACGGCCGAGCGCATCGTGCTGGAGTTGGGTGACAAAGTCGGGATGAAGGACGCCTGGCAGAGCCAGGCCCGGGCAGGCACGATTTCGCCCGAGTCTGCTGCCCGCAACGACGCCTTACTTGCGCTCATATCGCTGGGCTATAAGCAGGCGGATTCACAAAAAGCGGTCGACCGCGTAGCTCCCGAGCTCTCTGGGTCTGATGAAATCCTTCGCGCTGCCTTGCGTCTCCTCCAGGGATGAGTCACGATACGGAAACCGATCCACAGCCTTTTGACCCGCTGGATCCGGCCCTCCTCGCGAAGGCCCGGCACATTGCCGAAGCAATCCCTGAGGGTGGGCTTTTTGCCGAGAAGGCATGGCGGATCTCTCCGATTCCGCTGTTTCTTACAAAGCGGGAGGCGAAGGCTCTGGACCGTCTCGGTCCTCAGCTGCTCAAATTCCAGCAGGTCAGCGACACTATTTATCGCCGCAGTCGCAAAGCGCGTCTACCTGAGTGGATCTCAGCGACACTGGATCAGGGGAAACCTCCCGAATTGCTTGAGCTTGGCCTGACCGCGTCAGTCGTCGAGCAGACCCCGCGAGTGATCCGACCCGATCTCATCCTGACAGATGATGGATTCATTGCCAGCGAGCTAGACTCGGTCCCAGGCGGCATTGGCCTGACCGCCTGGCTTGCCGATGTCTACTCCGACGATACCGATCCCAACCGAAACGTCATCGGTGGGCGGGAGGGAATGATCAAAGGCTTCGGCCAGCTCTTTGGCGGTCGCGGAGCCGACATCGCGGTATCGGAGGAAGCCTCTGATTACCGGCCCGAGATGGACTGGATCCGAGATCGACTTGGGGACGACTGGTCAGTGGTCGATGCTGAGAGCTATTCGCCGACCGATCGTCCCGTTTATCGCTTCTTCGAGCTTTTCGATCTGCCAAACCTAATAGGGGGACGGACAATCAGTGAGGCCGCAGCAGCAGGAACGATCGACCTGACAGCACCGATCAAGCCCTGGCTCGAGGAGAAGGCCTGGTCAGCACTTTTCTGGTCACTGCCCCTCCGCGAACTGTGGAAGCGAGAACTGCGGGAGAGCAACTGGCGGCGACTTTGTGAGATTTTCCCCCGCAGCTGGATCGTCGACCCCGCTGAAGTCCCGCCTCATGCCGGCATCCCAGGTCTTGATATCCAACACTTCGAAGATCTCTCCGGTTTCACCCAGACGGAGCGCGAGCTGGTCCTCAAGCTGAGCGGATTCGATGAGCGCGCCTGGGGAAGCCGCTCCGTGACAATGGGGCACGATGTCTCGGCTGAGGACTGGGGCAAAGCGGTAGACGAGGCCCTCAGCAGCTACGGAACCAGTCCTTTCGTGCTGCAGCGCTTTCACGCTGGGCGTATCATCAAGCATCCCTGGTGGAATCCCGAGACCGATCAGCTCGAGTTGATGGAAGGCCGCGCCCGCCTCTGTCCCTATTACTTCATCGACCCGACTCGCCCCCGCGAGACGAGGCTGGGTGGCATACTTGCAACAATCTGTCCGAGTGATAAGAAAATCCTCCACGGGATGAGCGATGCCATTCTAGTGCCCTGCGCGGTCGGTTCCTGAATTTGGCAAATTCAACTTGGTAGGAGCCCATCAGCAACCAGTCGCTCCTTCATTGCCTCAAACGATACGCGATTGTCGTCACGCCGCTCGGCAGCGGAGGCGATATCGGCCAGATCCTCCATCAGATTTTCGTATTCCCGAATCGGGATCACCACTGCAACCTTTCCGCCGTTGGAGTCAGTCAGAAATTGAGTATCCATGCGCGGACTTTACCGTTTTCAGTGGCACTTGTCGACCTCACTGGCGTTTTTCGGGCCCTGCAAAAAGAGACCAGCTTTGGACGGCCCGAGCAGTCTGCCGCTCCTTTGATCGGTTGTCTCGACAGCTTTTTGCTCACCTTAATGCTGGGGAAAGAATGTGGCAGAGAGTCTTAAAATTGATAAAAACTTACTATTTGAAACTCAAAATAGTTAAAAAGTTTTAAAGGTGGGTTGCGGCAGAGGGTATCAGTGATACTATTTTTTGTTGATTTCCGGTGATGGGATCGGCAGTCCACCCCAACTATGGCCTAAGCCTCAACCTCGGTATTGCGTTTCCTAAGCGTATCTTTGCGGAGTCAGTCCTGCATTTCGTTCGGTTTTCCTGAGCAGAAATAGACAACTCGAATCCAGACGTGAAAAAGATCAAATTCACCTGTTCCTACTGCAGAGCCACGCTGCGTGTCCCGACGCATTTGGCAGGCGTCTCCGCGCCCTGCCCAAAATGTGGGAACACGATCACAGCTCCGCACGACGTATCTGCCGCTGAGGAAGTTGAGGAGGTGCGAACAAGCAGCAGCAGGAGAGCTGGGAGCAACGGGGCGAGAGCGAAGGAAAAGCCTGTTGTGAAGGACCCCGTTCCGGTTACCGCGGTTGCTGGTGCCACGGGTGCCGCTCAGTCGGAGCCTGCAGAGGCGCTCAACTTGTCCGCCTCCGATGCTGACCAAGGATCAGTTCCGAAACCTGTTCCAGAGATCGCAACTGCTGAGACGCCTCGCCCTCGGCAATCAAAAAAGCTAGCGCGCGATCATCAGGCGTGGGTGGTTGCTCCACCAGCGCCTCAGATCCCAAATGAACCGACTCATGCTCCCGAAGCGAATGAGGCACCGATCGTGGTCACTGAGGTAATCGAATCTTCTCCGACTCCTCCGGCACCACCTGCGGGATGGGAGCGGAGTGATCCAGCAGCACCTGCCCCTAGCCTACCGGTTCAGACCGAGCTGCCAATCCCACAGGTCGCAGCTCCGCCAGTCGTGACGGAGCGGCCCTTCGTCGCATCCGAATCGGTTTCCGAAAAGCTCTCCGAGGGATCCCACGAGCCTTCGCCTGAAACCATGCCGCCCGCCGTGGAGCCAACCGCTCCAATCCGCGTCGTGCCACGACAGCAGGAACTTGAGCCACTTCCCACTCCCACAGGTGAAGGCGCTGCCCATGGCGAATTGCCACGGCTTGATACCAGTCTATCGGCTGGCCCTGAAGCTCCCGCTGCGTCGCCAGCTCAACCCGAAGCGGCGAAGATTCCCGTGCCGACCCGGATTCAACTGCCACAACCCGGTGAGCCCTACGAGGCGGTCAGTCCGGAAGACTTCGTGATCCCATCGAACCTGGTTGAACCACCAATCTCTCCGGATGAGGAGCCGATCTCACTCGACGAGCTACCAGATCCGGAGTTTGTAGAACCGAGCCAGACTCTAGTCTCAGATCCACAGCTTTCGAACCCACCGACCATCCCAGCGGTGCCGCCGACTCCAGATTACGAAATTGTCGGCGACCCAACTGCAGAAGCTGCCGAGCCAATCGCGGAACCTATCAGTGAGTATGAGGCCCCCGCGCCCGTTTCTCCGGGGGTAACGCAGGGGGAGCTTCCGGATTACAACCCGATCGATCAGTTCCGTGAACCCGAGCTGGAGCCTGAGGCTGTGACGCACGAGGAAGTTCCGGATTTTGAGATGCCATCTCAAAGTCCCAGAATCGATCTTGAGGAGGACCTCGCTGACGGGCTACTCGCTCCAGAATCGGTGGTGGCATCAAGTGAAACCGGTGGAGTGATGGCGCTTCCGGAGCCGGGCCCGATTTCAGAGGCGCCCGTCGGTGCGCCAGAACCGGAGGTCACCAATCAACGGTTGGGCCTTGAGCAGTCCGAAGGTCCGACCGGGGACGGGTCGATGGCAAAGCTATTCGATTCGGCAAGCGGGCGTCCTTCCTCGACCCCTCCGGACCGAAGAGAGCCGCTGCCGACATTGGCCACGGTTCAGGCTGAAGCAACCCGAGACGTCGACGTGATCGACGAGATGTTTGGTGGTTCCTCAGAAAAAGAGGGCGCGAGCCGTTTGACGGTCATCATGCTCTCCGTAATTGGAGCTGCCGCGATTTTGACGATTATCGGCGTTGTTTTGGTCGGTCGAGGCCTCGGTGGTTTCAGCATAAAGGAACCAGAACCAAAGCCAGACTCGAGCGCGGTCGAACAAGAGCGCCAACCCGAGCCTCCGACGACTCCGATTGTAGATCCCAGTTTCCAGGATTCGGTGCCGGAGCGAATTGATCCGGGGGCAGCAGAGCCAATCGCGGAACTTTCCGATCCGGGCCGGAGCACGACCACGCTGCCGGGCGATACGAGCAGCTCGGTGGTGCTTTTTGATCCCGATAGCATCGGAGGAAACGAGGATTCTGAGGGGCCAGCGGCACTTTCGCTGCCGGATGGAGTGACTGATCTGGGATCTTCTCCCCGGAGCGGGAACAATGGCTCAGACGCCTCATTCGACGAACGCGTTCAGCAAATTGTAAACGGCCTGTCGGACGATTCCGGCGCGACCAACTCACTCCCCGAGATTGCTGATAACTTGAGTGCTGGGGCGGCCGATCTGATAGACGACACCTCCGATCGACTCAGCAGCGCGGTCGAAGACCTGCTTGCCGCTCCGCCTGCTGGGACAAATTTTCCAGCCGGTGTTCAGGAATCTTTCGTTGATCCAAACCTACCCCCGCCGAGTGAATTTCCTGCCCCGACAGAGGAGGGGGATCTTCTCGGCCAGACTAGAGACCTGCTCAAATTGGTTCTCACCGCGCCGAACTGGGAAACGCAGATTCCCTATCTTCTCAATGGAGGGAGCCTGCGTCCGGCGGTCAGTGACTACCACAAAAAGTGGATGTTTCGGTCTTTTGATAAACCGCAGTTGTCTTTCGAGGAATTTGAGACAGATCCGGAATTGGGTGGGCCCTTCTGGATGTATATGTTAGAAACAGGAGACAGCAGCATCAAAATTCCTGTTTTCGTCCGCGTAGAGGATGGTCTGCTAAAATTTGACTGGGAGATTTATACCGAGTTTCTCGACCAGCATTTTGTGAAGTTTGTTGACGGAGAACTTCCTCGCCCACGTTCGCTGAGGGTAGTGGTGGAACGAGTCGATCAGTATCGCGGTTCTGACCGTGACGGTTTTAGCAATCTGAACGAATTTGAAGTCTTCCGAGTTTTTCCGCCCTACGGGGACTTCAACGAGCTGGCCCAGTATGCGTTTGTCAAGAAAGGCACCGGGATGGCTTCGGAGCTTATCAAAAACACTCCAGCCGAAGAATTCCCGCCCGCTGCGATTTTGACTCTCGACTACGAAGCGATGCCTCATGGGATCAAGCACCTCGTGATCAAGGACTATGTCCTCGACGGGTGGTTTCAATGACAGCCACCCCGAGGTAAGATAACCCTCCTCTTTCGCCTTCAGCCGCCCGAAAGTCGGAGATCAGTTTTTCTCAGAGCGACCTCTTGCCGAACCTGCTGAAATCGGGAACGGGAGCTTCACTCACCTGAATATCGTTCGGCTTCGAATCCCTTTTCGGAGAGGAGTTCGATGACGCTGCCATCCCCGACGAGGTGACCCGCGCCGACGATGAAGAGCACATCAGTATCTTTGCCGAGCGCTTCGATTATCGCGGGGACCCAATTCTGATTGCGCTCGACGAGGAGGGCTTCGCGGACGCCCTCAATTTCTCCCATCTTCTCATTCACCAAGGTGCCGAGGCCCTCACCATCGCCAGTGCGCCAAGTGGTGATCATTTTGTCGAGTTCTTCGCCCATGGCATCGGCTTCCTCGATTGAGCGAGCGATCAACTGGCGGACGGAGTCGAGCGGAATTTTGTCGAACTGCCCAAGTTGGTATTCGACCGTCTCAAGTCCCGAGCTCGCTTTCCCATCTTGCTTGCTGCGGAGGTAGAACTGCGCCTCTAGCCCGAGTTCTGGTCTTGCCCCTTGCCGTGCCGCTTCGATCTGGGCGATGGTGAGATAGACCATGGAGGGTTTTACTCGTTCGAATGATCCGGCGGGAATGCCTCGACCCGAAAAATAATCCAACAAGGTCTGGTGAGTTTCCTCACCGAGCTGTTCGGCGAGGGTTTCTCCTTCCGCAAGCATACTCAGCTGCTGCATCTTGGTCGCGTTCGCGGGATCAAACATTTGAGCCATGTCGACTTCGAAAAAGACTTCATCGGCTGCCTCGTAGGCGAGGGTGTAGGGTGCTGGGATCGGCATATCTTTCTCTCGCAACAAATGGACCGAGCCAGCCAGATAGACGGTCGAATCGCTATCTTTGAGGCTCCAGACAAGACCCGGTGGAGAGGTTTGCCCATCAACCTGTGGAGTTCCTTTGGGTTTTGTCCCAGTCTCGGCACCGAGGGTGGCCGGGAGGGCCAATCCGAGACAGATTGTTGCAGCAGCGATGCTTGCAGGTTTGATCTTCGCCATGGTAACACTCAAGCCACAGATCCAGATGAGGAGTCGATGAAAAAATTCCCTATTTTTGTAATCCTGCTGGCAGCAAATCTCTGCGGCTCGGCGACCCCAAGTGAAAATTGGGAAAAGCATACCGTGATGAGTGCCGGGGCAAACACCACCGCCGTGGCTTCAGATTACACCGGCGACGGTCTCCAAGATGTCATTACCAGCTACCTTGGGCGGGTAAGTCTTTTCATTGCCCCTGACTGGGACGAGGTCGTGCTGCACCGGTTCGGCGATCAAAAGTCTCGATGCATTCATAGCACCAGTTTCGATGTCGATGACGACGGTGACCCCGATTGGATCGGCTCACTCGCGCATGACGCCCCTTTCTGGCTGGAGAACCCCGGTGCGACTGATGGAGCCTGGGCGGCTCGCATTGTCGATCCAGATATTCGTGGGATTCACTGCATTCTTGAGGCCGACGTGGACAACGACGGTCGCCTCGATGTCATCATCAATAATTTCCTACCCGAGGGGATGCTCGGCGATTCCTGTGCGTGGTTCAGTCGTCCGAAGAATGTGCGGAAGGCCAACCAGTGGGATCGACACGTTTTTGCCGACAAGTCGGCGCGTGGGGGCAGCCACTACTTTGGCTTTGGCGATGTCGATGGGGACGGCTGGGGCGAAATCGCTGTCGGTGCGAAAGGTGCTCCGTTCGAAGATGGGAACTGGTTCGCCTACTGGAAAAATCCCGGTAAGCAGATGGTGCGAGGCGCATGGGACAAAGTCGTGCTCGCTGAGAATCAGCTCGCCGCGACGAACATTTTGCCTGGCGATCTCAATGGAGACGGGGTCACTGATTTTTTGGCTTCACGGGGGCACAGCGCCGGAGTGATCTGGTTTGAAGGACCCTCGTGGACCATTCACGAGATTGACCTGGACATGAAGTCACCGCACAGCCTCGTTCTCGCCGATCTCGATGGCGACGGCGACCTCGACGGCGCGACCTGTGGCTATGAAAGCGAGCGGGTCGCGTGGTATGAAAACGACAGTCTCGGCGACTTCACCATCCACATCCTCGACGAGGCACAGCAGTCCTACGACCTCCGTGCCGTCGATATGGATGGCGATGGTGACCTCGATCTGCTCAATGCCGGACGGGCGACGGGCAATGTGGTGTGGTATCAGAATCCGGCGCAACCCTGATCATCGATGCTGCTTCCTGAATTCCTCGCCCGCGGCAGCGTCTGGGTCGCGATGGCAGGCTGGACCGTCGGTTGTATCGCAGACAGGCGCAGTGCCGTGGCTGCTCGATTCGCATTCCTGTTGGCCTGGGTCGCATTCGCAGTCCACATCGTTCTGACCTTTGATGTATTTTACAATTGGAGTTGGGCGAAAGGCTGGGACGAGACCGCTCGAATCACTGCCGAAGTCACTGGCCTTGCCAGCGGGATCGGCCTCATTGTGAATTTTCTATTTTTCGCAGTTCTTTCTATAGATCTCTGGTTCCGCTGGCGTGGCAGACGCTGGATTCACTCGCTGGCACTTTTGATTTTGATCGCCTTCATGATCCTGAATGGTGCGGTCATTTTCGCAGATGGACCCGTCAGGTGGTTCGGCTGCATTCTTTTGATTGCTCTCCTCATCGGCGCAATCCGAAGAAGTCCCTCGGTGGGTAAGCTTGGCTGAGGGGCAGGCGGAATAGCGCCCGAGTTTCTTCTATTGAAATCGTGAGACCGAAAGCCCGCAGCTCCGATGCGAAGTCACTGAATACGGTAGCTCCTTCGCTACCTGGGGGGATCGTCTGTTTTCAAACGAGCCATTCCTCGCTTTTCACCTCACTTTGCTGGCACAAGATGTGCTTTTGGGAGACTGGAGCGCTTGCGTTCATACTGGCGGCACTCCTGCGTAATAACATTAAAATCAATCACTCATGAAAACAGGAAACATGCGGAAGTGCCTTACGGCTGCAATCGTTTCAGCTCTGACTCTGACCTTCGGTTTTGTTCAGGCTGAACCCCTCAAAATCGGATACAGCGACTGGCCAGGCTGGGTCGCCTGGGAGATCGGCATCAAGAAAAAGTGGTTCGCAGAGGAAGGTGTAGAGGTCGAATTTTCCTGGTATGATTATGTCGCTTCGATGGATGCCTACGCCGCCGGTCAGATCGACGCAGTCGCGATGACGAATGGAGATGCGCTGGTGACTGGGGCGACCGGTAAGCCTTCGGTCGGAATTATCATCAACGACTACTCGAATGGGAACGACATGGTCGTCGCTTCTCCAGGGATCGAATCGCTCGCTGACCTCGCCGGGAAAAAGATCGGACTCGAAGAGGGATTCGTTACTCACTTGTTGTTCCTGAAAGGGATGGAGCTGGCTGACTTGGCTGCGGATTCAGTGACCATCGTGAACACGCCAACCAACGAAACGCCACAAGTGCTTTCTTCTGGTGCCGTAGATGCCATTGCTGCCTGGCAGCCGAGCTCAGGAGAGGCTCTCAAACTTGTGTCCGGCTCCAAGCCGATTTTCACCTCGGCAGATGCACCGGGAATTATTTATGATCTTCTTTTTGTCGATGCGGAGAGCCTCGAAGCCCGCCGAGATGATTGGAAGAAAGTCGTCAAAGTGTGGTATCGCATCGTCGAGTTTCTCAAAGACGAGGACAATCTCGACGAAGCCCTCGAGATCCTCTCAGCTAGAGTGTCGATCTCTCCCGAGGAGTATGAGCCCTTCTTCGCGGGGACCTACATTTTGAGCGCTGAAGAGGTCGTGCCGATTTGGGAAAAGAGTGAGGGGCTTGGTTCGATCTATGGCTCGACTGTGATCTCCGACGAGTTCAACGTGAAATACGAAGTCTACGAAAAGCCGCTCGAGACAGAAAAGTATCTCGATCCGAGCCTGACCATGGAGGTGCTCGCCGAGATGGCTGAGTAAGCTATCTCGCGGATAATCTTCGCCCTGATCGTTTTTAACCGGCCACTGCTCGAAAGGGTATGGGGAAGCGCCATGTCTCAGAGGAGCCTTGGTTTGCCGTTCGTCGAGAGCTGCAACCGAGCCGAGCTGTGGTGCTTACCATTTTCTCGTTTGCGCTTCCGTTGGCGATTTGGGCTGCCGTCAGCTACCTGCCGTTTCTCTGGCATCCTGACGTCAGACTTCAGGTATCTGCCGATCGGGATGACGTGACCACGGTTTACATAGCAGGCGACCGTGTCAGTAAGGGTTTCTTCCCGACCTTTGCTGAGGCGGTCCGCCAGCAGAATTCCCGACTCGAAGCTCAATTATCGTCGGAGGACCCACTCGCCGGGGTTAGCGAATCTTCCGTGAGGCGGGCGAATAAAAAGAAACTCCGGCATCTCGCTCCTCTTCTCATCGCCAACGGATGGATCGGCGACGATCAGAGTCAGGACGATGCAGCGCTCTTTGAGGCCTGGCGAGACATCGCGACAGGAACTCGATTGCCTGACTCTCCCCGCCTCAGCGAGGAAAACCTCGAAATCGCAAAGCAAAACTGGTCGGCGATGGCGGCGGTTTCGGAGAGCTACGACTCCTCGAATTTTGTCTCCGTGCCACTTCTAAGCTTGGTTCCCCAAGGGAAACCCTCGAACCCAGATTATCTGCCGCCACCCCACGAGGTAGTCGGGTCTGGATTCGGGCTGTTCCGCGAGCGTGTTGATGAGGGCAGACCTTCGATGGCGCAACGGGTCCTTCATTCCATCCGCATTGTTTTCAGCGGGTTCCTGCTGTCGGCGCTGATTGGGGTGCCGATCGGAGTGCTTTGTGGCACCTACGCAGTTTTCTCGCGTTTGATCGAGCCATTCACCGACTTCTTCCGCTACATGCCGGCTCCGACCTTCAGCACCTTGCTCGTCGCGATCTTTCTGGCGAATGATGCCCCGAAGGTAGCGCTCGTTTTTGTCGGCACGTTTTTTCAACTGGTTCTTGTCGTCGCCAACACAACGCGGCGGCTCGACATGCCGCTACTGGAAGCTGCCCAAACTCTCGGCGCGAATCAAGCCCAGTTACTCTGCCGGGTGGTCATTCCCGGCATCCTCCCAAACCTCTACAATGATCTTCGCATCCTACTGGGCTGGGCCTGGACCTGGCTCGTCATTGCCGAGCTGATTGGGGTCAAAAGCGGCCTGACCGAGTTCATCGAAACGCAAGGTCGATTTCGGAACTTTGATAAGGTTTTCCCCATCATTATCCTAATTGGTGTGATCGGATTCACCACCGACCAGATTCTCTCTCTTTTGAGGGGAGTCTTGTTTCCCTACAGTGAAGAAGGGGCTGCGATGCAGCGAAATCCGATTGTCCGTGCGATTTTATTTATTCCGAAATCGCTACAGCGGCTTACCGCTTCGCGTTTTGAGCCTGATTACCGAAAGCCCAACTCTTCAGCATGAGTGTCGCAGCGATCGATCCAGATGATTTCCGGGTGCAGTCTCCTGAAGTCAAAGAGCGTTTTGCTTCGCTCAAAGAGCGTCCGGTTGTGCTGTCAGTCTCCGATCTGACAAAGGTGTTCCGATCCCGGTCGGGAGATGTCACCGCACTTAAATCAGTCGATTTCAAAATTCACCGCCGAGAGTTTGTCTGCGTGATCGGACCGTCGGGTTGCGGCAAGTCAACGCTTATCCGGATTCTTGCAGGGCTTGAGACTCCGACCGAGGGAGAGGTGCTGTTGGATGGCGATCCTGTTCTTGGCCCTGGCCCGGATCGGGGGATGGTTTTCCAGAGCTACACCTTGTTCCCGTGGCTCACCGTTAAGGAGAACGTCTTGTTCGGACCAAAGATGGCTGGACGGACCGGCGGCGGCGTTGAATCGGAAGCACTCCAATGGATCGAGTTAGTCGGGTTGGATGGTTTCGAAAACAGTTATCCGCATCAGCTCTCGGGCGGCATGAAGCAGCGCGTCGCGATAGCTCGCGCTCTCGCAAATCGCCCTCGTATCCTGCTGATGGACGAGCCCTTTGGTGCTCTTGACGCCCAGACTCGTGCGCAGATGCAGAGTTACCTGCTGCAGATCTGGAGAAATCTTGATATCACTATCTTGTTTATCACCCATGATCTCGATGAAGCCGTCTATCTAGCTGATCGCATCATTATTCTGAAGTCTAATCCCGGCGAAATTGACGAGATGATCGAGGTTCCGGTTTCCCGGCCGAGGAACCCGAAGCAATTCATCGGTAAAGAAT
>JBCCBR010000052.1:0-11711 GCA_039033935.1 Verrucomicrobiota bacterium | reverse complement strand
TGGTGCGGACGGAGCGATCAGCGCGGTGCGGAGACTCCTGCAATGGGAAGACCCGACCAGGCTCGCCCGCCTGCTTGAAGTGATCACGCCCGAAATTTCAAATGACTCGCATCAAGATGCTGCCGGCGAAGCATACTTTGATTTCCATGAAATGAGCGAAGGGCTCCAGGGTTACTATTGGGACTTCCCAATGCAGCTCGATGGAAAGGCCTGCGTCAATCGGGGAGTCTTTGATAGCCGATTCCTGCCTCATCCAAACCGCCCCTCTCACCGGGCTATCCTTGACGCGGCGTTGCAGAGGCGAGGACTAGACCGAAAAGACTACCAATTAAAAAGCCATCCCATCAGATGGTTTGATCCGGCCACCCCACTGTCTCGTGAGGGGGTCCTGCTGGTAGGTGATGCGGCAGGAACCGATCCATTTCTCGGGGAAGGAATCGCCTTCGCGCTTGGCTACGGCAGGCCCGCCGCTGAAACGATTCATCATGGATTCAAAGAGGGTGACCTTTCTTTTTCCGACTATAAAAGGAACCTGATGTCAGAGCGGATCTTTCGTCACCTGAGGCTACGCCGCCGCCTCGCTCGGTTCGCCTACTCCCCCCGCGCCGCCTGGGTCACAGACTCACTCTGGGGCCTGACCCGTTTCGTTTCCCGGCTGACCCCGTGGAGTGATCCGTCTTTTCAACCACTCCTCGGAAAAAGAGCGCAGCGGTATCTGCAGTGAAGGGGAAGCAGATTTCCTTCATTTCAGGAAACACCTCGTCTCGCTCAGGTAAACTATGTCAAACGCTCACCAAGTCTTGACTTGATCGTTCGTCTGTAAGTTCATCACCGTAAATTGCACCTAGCATTTGCTTCGGAGTTGGCCGACGCCGGGGTCTCACTTCGCAAATTGCCTCGGAGATACGTTGGTCGGGCTACCGCTCTGACAAAGCCCTTCCCCTAGCTCTATTTAATGGCTTCAACAAATACTGAAGCACTGTCCGTCGTCCAGTTAGGACGTCGACTTCAGCAACCATCCCCGGCAGAATCGGGAGAGCTTCTCCGTTGTGAGCTAACGTTTTCTCATCGGTTCGGACTTTGATCTGGTAAAAAAACTCACCCGTCGCTTCATCGCGAATCGTGTCGGCGCTGATGTGCTCAACTGCCCCGGAGAGGCCTCCATAAATCGCAAAATCGTAGGCCGTGATCTTAGCAAGTGCCTCCTGTCCAGGATGGAGAAAAGCAATATCAGATGGCTTCACGTTTGCTTCGATCAAGAGGTTCTCTCCGGTCGGGACGATTTCCATAATCGGCTCTCCGGAACCGATGATCTCTCCGACGGTCTTTTTGTGGATGGTATTGATGATGCCCGATACCGGGGAGAGAACAATCGCTCGCTTGACGCGATCTTCGTGGGCCTTGATTGACTGGAGCAGCGATTCAAGCTCGGCCTGAGCAGCGTCTTGTTCTTCCAGAGTCGACCTTTGGAATTCGGTTTTGCTGGTTTCTATTGTTCCCTCTAACTCATTGATCTGACGTTCCAGCCGCAGTCGCTCCACTTTCGAGACGACTCCGCTATCAGCGAGGGGGCGGGTCATTTTCATTTCTTCCTGGGCCAGATCCAGACTCCGCTGCGAGATTGCGATCTGATTAGCGAGTGACCTTCTCCGCGTCTCGAAGAGAGTCGTCTCGCGTTCGACTAGATCTGGCCGCTCTTCTCTGAGGCGTTTAGAAAAAGTAATTTCGCTTGCTTCCGTTGCCTCTGCCGAGAGTCGAGAAACTCTCGCTTCGAGGACATCGCAGCGGGCAACATTCTCCTGAAATTGCGAAGCAAAAACGGTATCGTCAATTCGGAGCAGGACATCGCCTTCGGTGACACTTTGTCCCTCAACGACTTTGATTTCCGACAGTATCCCGCCTTCCAAACTTTCGATCGTGTGAACAGCACTACTTGGAATCACTTTGCCGATTCCACGAGTCATTTCATCGATTTCTGAAAAATGCCCCCAGGTCACCATGGCACCAAGAAAGACAATGATTGTCACGAGGAGCCAAGTTGAACCTACCATGCGGGTTCCATCGAGAACGGCTCGACAGTTTTGTTCAAAACGTGAATCTTTATCACTTCCGCGCATTCTTGGTAGTGGGCTTGGTTGGTAAAAGCTTGGCGAGAATCTCTTCGGCAGGTCCATCAGCTGCGACTGCACCGTCTTTTATTAGAACGATGCGGGTCGCGAGAGAAAAGAGTGCTGGTTTGTGAGTCGATAGCACGAGGGTGGCGCCGCTGTCGTCGAGATACTTTTTGAGATGGGCAACGATTTCGGCCTCGGAACTCATATCCATCGCACTGGTCGGCTCATCCAGCAGGAGGAACGAAGGCTTTGGAACAAGTGCTCGAGCGAGTGCGACGGCTTGTCGTTGTCCTCCGGAAAGCAATTCTCCACCTTCACCGACCGGCATTGACAATCCATTCGGATTAGTTGATGCGAAATGATTCACCCCAGCTAATTCCACTGCCTCAAGCACAGCTTCATCCTCCGCCCAGGGAATTCCAAGCCGAAGGTTATCGGCGAGAGTCCCATAGAAAAGATTGACCTGCTGCGGAACGTAGCCGAGGTGACGCCGGTATTCCGCAGGATCGAACTGTCGGAGATCGAGTCCACTGCTCACGACTGTCCCCTCATTTGGCTCCAGCAGTCCAGCGGCTAATTTCATCAGTGTCGTCTTGCCTGACCCGACTCGCCCAAGTAAGACAACCCTCTCGCCTGGTTTGATCGATAGATTAAAGTCCTTGAGCACCGGAGTCTCGCTACCGGGATAGGTGAAAGAGAGTCCTTCGCATTTGATCTCCGGTTTAAAAGCGCTCTCCAGTTTCACGAATGCGCTCTGATCGGTGCGTTCCCTCGGCAGGCGCATGATTTGATTGAGACCCTTCAGTGCGGCGAGTGACTGTTGAAGTTTCGTGAAGAGACCGGCGACCTGGGCCAGCGGTGCCATCCCCCTACCGCCCAGAATGACGCAGGCGATCAATCCACCCATGGTCATGTTACCAGCCGCCAATTGATAGACTCCAAGAATCACGATGCCCACGCTGACGAGTTGCTGGGTAATCATGGTGAGGTGGGTCGAAAGCTGCGAGATTCCTTTTGATTGAACCTCGGAATCGGACGACTCCCGAATACAGTCCTCCATCTTCTTTTGAAGATGCGATTCAGCTCCAAGCCCCTTAACCGTTTCTAAACCGGAGATCGATTCGACAACAAGAGCATGCCGCTGATTTGATGCCTGGTATCCCTTTTGAACTGCTCGAGCGAGCGGCAACTGGAGAATTAACCCAACAAATAAAGCGAACCCAAGACCGATGATGAGGGGAGCAGCGACGATTCCTCCCAGTAAATAAACCACCCCCGCAAACAGGAAAACAAAGGGCAGATCAACGAGCGCCACAATCGTGGCCGAAGTAAAGAACTCGCGAAGGCTTTCGTAAGCGCGTGCTTGACTTGCAAAAGCACCGGCCGACTTAGGTTTTGCTGAAAACTTTAGAGTCAAGATTTGCTCGAAAAGCGCGCTCCCAAGTAAAATATCAGCCCGCTGCCCGGCGCGATCGACAAAGAAACTGCGGAGTGTTCGCAAAACAAAGTCAAAAGCGAACACGACCCCCGCCCCGATCGCAAGGACGTAGAGAGTTTCGAACGCCTGATTCGGGACGACCCGATCATAAACGTTCATGATGAAGAGAGACGAAGTCAGTGCAAAGAGGTTTATCACCAGCGAAGCGATTGCGACTCGAACGTAAAAGCTACGGAATCGCCAGAGAGTTCCCCAGAACCAAGATTTCGCCCGGGGGACTGATTCGAAAGTGGCACGCTCTTCGAACTTATACTCCTCGCGGATCAGGATTGCATACCCAGCATAAATCTTCGCGAGGTCAGCGAGAGTGCCCGATTCGGAGCCTCCATCAGCGGTGATCCATTCGCAGTGCTTTTTGCCCTCGCGTTTGACGAGCACAACTGCAGACTCATCCTCGGTGATGAGAACAACAGGCAGCAGACCTGGACGAATTTCTTTGAGCTCTCGCTCTGCCAACTCTGCTTTGAATCCGACCCGGTTGGCAGCGCGGATTAATAATGCTGGCGTCAGTGCCCCATCTTCGAGCGGAAGGCCTGCAGTTGCCGTCGCAGCGTTGACTGACTTGCCATGAATTTTCCCGACCGCAATCAGGGCGCTGATCAGTGGATCCTTCACGACCTGACGAACTCCCTCCGCCTCCGATTACTTCTCTGATGAAAACATCGCCGCGAGACGACCGCTGACCGCAAGGATCCTGTATTCAGCGATCCGCTCCTGATAAATTGCATCAATCAGAGCCGACTCGGCTCGAAACTGTTCGTTGCGGAGGTCGAGCAAATTAAGAAAAGATCGTTTCCCGACTTTGAATTGCTCCTCGTAGTCGCCCAGCACTCCGCCAAGCTCCCGTTTGTATTCACTGAGAGAACCCAACTGCGAACGAGCACCGAGTAGCTGAGCCCATGATTCTCCGGCTGTCTGAAAGGCCTCCAGTTCGGCCTGACTGATGAGGGCGACCGATTGGTCGACTCTGGCGGCGGCGGCTCGAATCGCGGGGCGACGACTGAAATCAATCGCATCCCATGAAATACGAGCTAAAAAGGCGGCTGCATTATCTTCGCCGCGGATACCTTGGAGGTCCTCTCCGACAGACCCCCGACCTTCAAAGTCAACACGTGGGAAATACTGTGCCCTCAGGGACTGCCACTCGTGGTCACGAGCTTTCGCGATTTCCGCGGCAGCCAATACCGTCCAATTGCCTGAAGTATCGATCGCTTCGAGAGATTTAGGAACACCACCAGGACGTGGTGGCATCGAGAGATGGGAAGGCGCGGCGCCGACAAAGCGTTGATACTGAATTTCTGCCTGTTTAAGGGAGGCCCGGCGATCTTCAAGAACACTTTTGGCGAGTCCAGACCGGCCCTGGACAAGTGCAAGATCGGATCGCTCGCCACCAACATCGGCGCGCTGCTGAGCCTTTCTCTCAGCCTCGCGATGCGCCGCGACGTTCCGCAAGGCAGCGTCGATGAGCTGTTCGGAGCGGAGGATATTCAAGTAGGCCTCGACCGTAGCGATCGCAATTGTTTCACGAATTTGCTTCTCTCCATACTTCGCTGCTTCGGCACGATCCTTCACTGAGAGAATCTGATTCTTTGTGACACCACCATCAAAGATCAGCTGCCGCACTGTTACGGCGGCTTCGCGAGTAAAGAGCCAATCTCCGGTAGAAGTGATTCCATCAGTGCTCCGATCTCGAAGCTGCGGTCCGGCCGAACCAGTCAGACTCGCCGTAGGCAAAAAAGCAGCCTCAGCTGCGTAGATATCGTCAATCGCAGCCGCTGTGGCGTACTCAGCGGCAGCCGCTTCCGGATTGTTGGTTAGCGCCCGCGAGACAGCTTCTCCAAGAGGGACCGCTTCGATGGAGACGATCGAAAATAAAAGTGTGAATAAAGAGACGATGAAAACCGATTTCATGGGGAACTGTGGTGCCGTGAGTAAAATGAATATGGAGAGTGTCCTTTGGCGACGAGTTCGCCTATTCGTCAGTTGAATTGCGACGCTTAAAGAGGCTAGAGAAGGAGAGACCTTCAGCCCGATTAACGCTCAGATCTGCCGCGTCACTGCTTGGAGGATCCTCATCAGATGATCGAGCCGGCGACACCTCAACGTAGGGTGTGTTTTCCGGTCCGACACGATCGGCGAAGGCGATAGGCGCAAGTGGCGACGCTACAATGGGTGCTTTCGCATCACGACCGAGGATTGCTTCAGCAAGGTCACCAGTCGCGGCCAGTAGGCGAAATGCTGCCAACTTTTCCTGAAAGCGTACATCAACCAGAGCGGAATCGGCGCGAAACTGCTCATTCCGAATATCGAGAACGTTGAGCAGCGACCTTCTCCCCAGCCCGAACTGTTCACTGAAGTCGAGACCTACCTCGCGGATGCGACTGGCATGACGTTGCAATACATACCCTTGCCGGAGTGCCGCTTGGTAGGCTGTCCACGCCCGCGCAGCACTTTCGTCCGCAATCAGCTTCGCATTTTCGGCCGACTCGAGAGCTTGATTGGCTCGCTCTCTCGCCGCACTGACCGACGGATCGCGAGCCCGATCAAAGAAGGTCCAGCCGAACGTCACAAAAAACGCTGCCTCGTTGTCGGCCCCGGCGATTCCGGATACATTTTCACCAATTCCTCCGCGAGCCTCAGCTGAGATTTCCGGCGACCAGGTCGCCTGGATCGCTTTGACCTCATGGCTTGCGGCAGAGGCGAGGTGTCTTTCGATCAAGAACTCAGGAGCGTCTGAGGTGTCAATATCCTCCGCTCGCATTGGATACCCATTGGGTAGTGTGAAGGGAAGCAGATTTTGAGGAGAAAACCCTACGAAACGCTCAAAACGAATCTCAGCAGCACGGAGCACCGCCCTGCGACTGACAAGTATACTTTGCGCAAGACCAAGTCTTCCACTCACCAGCGCTCTGTCTGAACGATCGCCACCGATCTCAGCCTGTTTCCTCGCTTTGCTGAGAGCTTCCCGATGGGCTGCTACGTTCGCCTCAGCGACATCGATAAGAGCCTGAGCGCGAAGCACTCCGATGTACGCCTCGACTGTTCCGAGAGCGACGTCATTATCAGCTTTTCGGCGCATCATCTCGGCGGCTAGTGCCGCCTCCCGGGCCGCGTTGATTCGGGCGCGGTCTTTCCCACCATCATAGAGCTGCTGAATAATCGAAAGCCGAAGTTCGCGAGCGTAGAGCCAATCCCCGTTTGAAGAAAGAGACGCAATGTCTCGCTCACGAAGAGCTGCTCCAGCTGAGCCTGTGAGAATGACTTTAGGAAGCAACTCTCCTCGGGTCAGACCTGTGTCTGCCTTGGCCGCAATTGCGGATGATTCGGCAGCCAGCGTTTCAGGATTGGTATCAAGGGCCCGAGCCACTGCATCACGCAAAGTCTGCCCATTACCGGCAGTGGTTGCGGCAATCACAAATAGCGCTATGTGCACAGAAAGCAGACCTGCTCGTTTCATGTTTTCAGGACGCCCGAGCCGTGATCGAAGGCGTAAGTAGTTCCCATCTGTGTATGGTCTTGAGCGATTTAAAAGGCAAACGATGCAGTTGGGGCAAAGCCCTCATTGATTAAGTTTTTGATACTTTCGATATTGCTTCGTTTCTATAGTTTCTAGATCTTCACACGGCACGCCAGATCTATGCCGCGGCATTCACCGGAACTGGTAAACTTTCAACTAAATAGCTCTACCTAACAGCACTAGATTTCCGGAACCGGCGCAGGCTCAGGGATTGGAGGCGCGCTACTTGCAACCGCTAATCCATCGCCATCCAGGTCCTCTGCTTCCCAGGAGCTTGGTGCTAAAGCGAGGGTCGCACCAAGATCCTCGACAAATGGAGCCACCGGAGAATCAGCGGATTCGGACTCCTCACCGTCCAAGATAAAGTCGACTGGTGCCTCAGTCTCAATCACAGCAGCTAGTTCTGCTTCGACTTCAGAGACGGACAATTCTCCGAACGGAGTCTCGCTACTGACTTCTTCGCCAGCAGACGCTGTATCCAGCTGGAGTTGTTCAACTCCACGGCGCTCGCCAAGACCCAGCTCGCCGAACATGATGTCATCTTCTAATTCAAGACTGAAGTGATCGGGGAGCCCGGCGACGTGGCCAAGTTCGTGCTCGATCGCAGTCAAGAGATCGATTCGATTGATAGCTTCAGGGGCAACCGCTTCACCCGTTTCAGTAAATTCGACACTGTCTTCCGGCGTCTGGTCGATAAACCAACCGTGACCGGCGGCATCGTCATCGATCACGATCTCGTTACCATCTGCGTATGCCAGCCGATCGTCACCGATATTGGCAACCCGAACACTTGCCTGATCCAGAAGCTCAATCTGTGACTGGAGTAATCGTCCGCTCTCGATCCATGCATTTTTAGCAGAAGCCGCCAAGTCGTTCAGCAGCTCAGCTTCGACCAACCCGAAATCGGATGAATCCAGTCCACTGCCGATGCCATCGGCTGCAATAAGAGGATTAATTTCCTCAAAAATGGCGACCGTTACACTTCCGAGAGCGGTGAGTTCGCCTCCAGATCCCTGTCCGCCTGTATTGCCGTCGCCGAAGGTGTAGTCGATCTTCACACTCGTAGGAGGATTGGCGCTGCCATTTGCATAGGCAATTCCCTGGACGGCAGCGTTGACCAACACGGCGGTGGCAGATGAGTTGAAGGTGAGTTTCAGCGTTCCGTTGCTGTTGGTCGTGACGGTGCCGATTGTGGTTCCGCTGACGGTGAAGCTTTGCCCTTGTGTCAGATTACCAAGACTTCCAGTGTTACTGAAAAGATCGTCACTATTGGCTCCGCCGTCGCGTTCGAGGGTGAGCGTGGCACCCGCAAAGTTATCGGCGGCACTCAATTCCGGATCAAAGATCGTTACGTCGTCATCCAGCTGGACCGCCGAGCCACCTTCCGAGAAGATCGCGGTAGCATTGTTCACCGCACCGGTGTCGTCGACCACAAAATTGAGGTGGTCAGAAACGACCGACACATTCCCCACTGCATCAGTCGCAGTGACTTCGATGCGATGCGTGCCGTTCGCCAGTGAAGCGGCGGTGTGAGACCAAGTCCCTCCCGTCGCCGTGGTCGTTGCCACTTCGACCCCGTCGATAAAGATTTTGACTACTGAGTCAGCCTCAGCCGTTCCGGTGAAGGTCGGCGTGTCGTCACTGGTGACGTTGTCGACATCGGACCGGCCGGTGTCGCTGGCTGCAGTCATATCCGGAGTGGACGGTTTGCCGGGCGCGGTGTTGTCGAGGGTGTAAGTCTCGTCCGTGGAAGGCTCGGAGATGGTGACATTGTTCGTCGCGGAATCGATGATCGTGGCGCCAGCCGCGAGATCAATTCCCACCGTCCCATCAAAGTCGGCGAGATCACCGCCGGAAACCGTGAGGTGGTAAACCGTCGATGAGATTTGCTGCACGTTCGTGACCGTGGCAGTGGACCCACCACTGACGACGAAGTCAGCCGTTCCGACTCCTGTGACGGCTTCATTGAAGGTCGCCTCGAAGATCAGGGTGTTGGCGTTGGTGTCAGCCGCGGCCGGAGTTTCCCGCTCGAACGAAATGACCTCGGGGTTGCTGCTGTCGAAGTCATCGTTGGTGATGGTTCCGGTGGCGGAGAGGTTGGCGCCGCCTCCAGAAAAAACAACGTTCCTTCCGCCAGCAGAAATGTTGCTAAGGATAGCGGTCAGCGTTTCGCTCGCTTCGACCACATTGTCACCATTCACCGTGATGCTGAACTGCTGGGTCTCGCCAGCGTCGCCGGTGAAGTTCAGGGTGCCGCTACTCGAAGTGAAATCGTTGTCCCCCGTCTGGTCTTCAGCAGTTCCTTCTGCAGTGGCGTAATCCACGGAAAACCCGCCTTGGACGGCATTATCGACCGATACGGTAAAGGTCAGCGTGGCGGATTCGCCTGAATCGCTTTCGTTGACCGAGACATCCGCGATGCTCAACGTGGCCTGATCGTCGTTCGTGATCGTGCCGATCGCTATGTTGTCGGCGAAAGTCACATCACGGCCATTGGAGTTAGGCCCCACCAACGCGACGGTGAATGTTTCGTCCCGCTCGACTGTGCTGTCATCTCCGGTGGCGACGACAAATTGTGCGCTGTCTGAGCCTGCCGCGATAGTTATGAACGGAGAGGGCCCGGTAAAATCGCCGGAACCGGCGGTTCCATTGATAATCGAAACGAGCAAAACTACATCTTCGTCCGATTTTTCGGTCATCGTGATATCGAAAACCAGATTCCCGCCCTCGATCACGGTCGCATCACTGATCGAAATCGTCGCCGAATCATCGTTGGTGATCGTGCCCCTGGCGGTGTCCGCGTCGTCGACGCCGTTGGTGGCGCTCAGATTGACGGTGAATCTCTCGTTTCCTTCCACCAGATTGTCTTCCGTTGCCGTGACAGTGAAGCTCTGGGTTTCCCCGGCGTTGCCCGCGAAGTTGAGTGTCGTCTGGCTCGGAGCTCCGAAGTCGACTCCGCTCGTTGCGGTTCCGCTTTCGAGTGAAACAGTGACTTCCGTCCCTCCCACGACTTCTTTATCGAGGGTAACTTCGAAGGTCATCGTTCCGCCTTCATCAATGCTGACGTTTTCGACCGTCACTCCGGCGGAGTCGTCGTCGGACAGATTGATCGATGACACATTGTCCCCGCCTCCGGCAGCGATGTAGCCGCTGACGTTAGTTCCAGTCACGGTGAGCTCGACCGCTTCGCTGCCTTCGACGATGGCGTCATTGACCATATCAACCGCGATGGTCGCGCTGCTTTGACCGGCTGCGATGAACACGGAGCTAGTGAGCGCCGAGCCTCCGCTGTCTCTCAAAATGTAGTCACTTCCCTGCGTCGCCGATCCGGCGACTGAGAAGTTCACGGTGATCCCTCCGGCAGGAGCCACGCCTGTCGCGAGAGATACGGTGAACTCGCCGTCGTTGTTGGGCTCGCCCGCGCTGTTATCCGTCGCTGCGATAGAGACTTCGACATCCTGAACGGTAAGGGTTAGGTCGTTCCCAGTGCCGCCCTCGTAGTCAGCGGTCACGGTGAGTCCGGAACCAAGGAAATCACTGATCGTGTCGCCGTCACTCAAGTTCGCAAATTCCCCGACGATGGCATCTGTACCGGCATTCTCGATCAGGATGATCGTTGAGCCAGCTTGGATATTCGCGGAGCCGAGATCTGTGAAGGTCGCATTACCGGAACCTGTGAGGGTGACCGTGTCTCCCGCCGTGCCCAGAGTTATCTTATCGTTTCCGGTGCCATCGAATTCGAAGTCGACATCGGAACCGCTATTGATTGTCGTGCTGCCGGTGATGTCCAGCGAGCCCACGGTGTTGTTCCCTCCCAGTTCAAGATCCCCCTGCAGGGTGACACTGGTCGCAACGAGATCTGCTCCGGTCGCATCGCTGATCGTGCTACCGCTGATGATCGTCAGGTCATCGGTGAAGGTGGCAGAATCGATGCCCACATCTCCTGCCGTCACATCTCCGATCGTGATCGAATTAAAACCGTCGCTGAGAAGCCCGATCTCGGAATCGGCGATATTGAGAGTGCCTGCAGCCCCTCCAAGTCCGATCGTGACGCCTGTCGACTGAGGATCAAAGAGAAGATCTCCGGTGGAACTGATAGTTCCCCCGGAATTCGAGAAGGTGTCCGCGATGATGGAAATATCACCGGAAGCCGAGCTGACGGATGCAGATGAAATCCGCAGATCGGATATGCCCCCGTCTCCGGTGAGGGTAATGTCGCCAGTCGAGGTGGAGATTGCTCCGGAAAACAGATTCAGCCCCGTCCCAGATGAAGTACCGCTGAGGGAAATGCTTCCCTCGGTTGAGGAAATGGTCGTAGCCGCGAGTGTGATACCGGTATTCCCCCCAGTTCCATCAATGGATATGTTTCCGCTGCCAGTTGATTGGATTTCCACTCCGGAAAGGTTCACTCCCCTTTCAAGAGCACTCGCTGTTCCTTCGATCGTAATGTCTCCGTCAACAGAGCTCACCTGACCAGGTGAGGTTCCATCCACGATTTCAACACCAAGTCCTTTGGTGCCTTCGCCATCCCCGACGATCGTGACGGTGCCCGCGCCAGTCGTCGAGATACTGTCCTTGATTG
>JBCCBR010000051.1:0-11714 GCA_039033935.1 Verrucomicrobiota bacterium | reverse complement strand
TTATGGTGCTGACTGCGACCGAGAGCGTCCTCGGAGTCCTGCTGGAGCTGGCGCACCTCGGCCAGGGCAATTTTTTCGGGGTCTACCCTTCGCAAGCCCTCGACCCAGCCACACTTCGAGAGCAGCCAGATCACCCATTTGGTGGGGTCAAAGTGCCACGCACGGATGCCGTTGCGGTAGTCGTGCTGGAAGGTGTGGTGATAATTATGATAGCCCTCGCCGAAGGTAAAAAGTGCCATCAGCAGGCTATCGCGCGCACTGGTTTGAGTGTCATAGCGTCGGCTTCCAACTGTGTGGCAGAGCGAGTTGATGAAAAACGTGCAGTGCTGCACTGCTACGACCCGGGCGAGTCCTCCAAAAAGAAAGCCGCCGAGTGCGCCGATCCAGCCGCCGCAGGCTGCGCCGATGAGTGTTGGCAGAGCAACGCCGGCGACTAATCCGATGACGCGATGGTATTTGTGTTGCCACATCACGAGAGGATCTCGACGCAGGTCATTCACGTTTTTGAGTTCACGAGGATAGAGTTTGAAGAAGATCCAGCCGATGTGAGCCCAGAAAAACCCCCTACTGATGCAGTAGGGGTCATCATCCTCGTGATCGACATGCTTGTGATGATCGCGATGATCCGAAGCCCAGTCGAGCGCAGAATCCTCGAAGGCAGCGGCACCGAAGATCAGAGTAAAGAGACGCACGCCTCGGTTTGCCTTGAAACTGCGATGCGCGAAAAGCCGATGATACCCAAGGGTAATGCTCATCCCCGTGAGGAAGAAAAAAGAAGAGAAGAGAATCAAATCTACCAGATGCCAGCCGAAGAAATAAAAGTAGAGAGGCAGACCAAAAAGGGTGGCGAAAAAGGTGACGATTAAGAATGAACTGGTGAACCAATTAATCCGGTCAAAGGGAATATTACGAAACATACGAAAATTAGATAAGTAGAGCCATGGCAGTCGTCAGAATGGTTAGTGACGCGAGGCCGGAAAGTCAGGCAGACTCAGAAAACGCCTGCCGTGTCGAGTTGAGATAATGAATGGGGGGCTGATCGGGTGCTTTAGAGGCTGCGGTAGCGCTTGCCACTATCGCGATCTCGCCGCTCGCGGCGATTGTCGCGGTCTCCACCGCCTCGGTGTCCGCCACCGCGATGGCCTCCACCACCGCCTCCTCGGTAGCCGCCGCCACCACCTCCACCACCGCGTTCTTCCGCTTCATTGACGCGCAGTCGACGACCATCGAGTTCAGCGCCATCCAGATTTTCGATGGCAGCTTCCCCAAATTCCCGCGAACTCAGGGTGATGAAGGCAAAGCCACGGGGGCGGCCAGTTTCGCGATCGAGAGGCATGTGAATGTCCTCGATCGGTTCGTATTCAGAAAAGAAGTCTCGGAGCTCGGACTCGGAGACTCCGTAAGAGACATTTCCAACAAAGATTCTCATGGGTATCGTTCGGTATTAGGTGCTCACTTAGTTCGGGAGCTCGACCGGAGATAACCAGATTTGACGCGGTTGGGTCTTAGGTGCCGGTAAAGAGTCGAAGTAAATAAAACAGGATTGATTTCTTCAGTGTCGCTGAGACTTCAATAAAGCCAAGTTTTTTATGAGCCGAAACCGCGTCACTGCCCTATTTCTTGGTCTTTCCACGCGATCGGCCGGCTGATCGCGACAAGCGTGCTTGCGACTGCACCCGTTTTCGCTTTGGTCTCACGTAATGGTGGTAAAGCTCGACTCACTTGGCGATCCTTTCTACGAAGGCTCAGTCCAGCAATTGTTCGCTGTCCCCGGAGACGAGCGGCTGATGGTCGCCAAGACAACTGATCGGGGATCAGTGTTCGATGTCGGGGCGCTCTTTGAGATCAGCGGACACGACGTCAACCGCGCCGTGTTTCGCCAAGTGCTTTACACCCGAATTGGTGAGGCGGCGCATTGGGCAGAGCTTCAGTCTAAAATCGAGGCCGATCCCTCGCTCGACGATTCGATCAAAGACTGGATCGCCCCCGAGTTGGCGCGCTGTCTCGATCGCGGGGCGCGCACTCACCATGTTGGGATGCCCGATGCTGTGACCGGCGCAGTCGCGACATCTGGAGTTCCGGAGAATCCGAGCGCGGCCAACGTGGTCAGGCGTTTCCAGATTCTCAAGCCAGAGCGGGTCAGCTTTGGCGAGGCATCGCTCTTCGATTATTCGCGATTTCCGCATGAGGATCATTTCGTGGTCCCACTCGAAGTCATTGTCCGATTTGGGATTACCAGCGCCAGCTCAGTCTATCGAAAATACCTGAAGCTCGACGAGTCGGCGAAGCGGAACTATGAGCTTGAGCTTGGCGTCTCCGATCGACTCGAAGCGTGGAAAACTCTGCCGCGACCGATCCTCGATTTTACCAGCAAATTCGAGCCCGAAGATCGCATGGTTTCAAAGCAGGAGGCACTCACGATGTCCGGCCTGACCGGTGAAAATTTCATCCGTCTCGGTCAGCTCGCCATCCTCGGCGCTCTCGCGGTGCGCGATCTGGTCGGCGATATTGGGCTAGAACTCTGGGATCTGAAGTGGGAATTCGCTCGCGCAGGGGATGATTTGCTCTTCGTCGACACGATCGATACCGACTCGATCCGCGCAACCCGGGTTGTCGACTTCAACGGACGCCGTTACATCAACCACTACAATAAGCAGGCGATGCGCGATTACTTCGCTGTATTCCACCCTCAATGGATCTCAGCGATCAACGACACCAAACGCGAGGCCGCCAGTGCTGGGGTCGCTTTCACTGAGATTCTCGGCAAGAAACAGGCGGAGGGACAGGCCCCACCCAATCCTGCGGTCGATCCGGCCTTCCTCGAGATTCAGGAAAAGAAGCTCGGCGCGATCCGCGATCACCTCACCGGTAAGTGCAGCGCCGGAGAATCGATCCATTCACTCGATCTGGCGGCTATATCAGAGATTTGTTATTATGAAGAACGTGGTCTTCTCGACGCCTTTGGCAAAATAAATGGCCTCGCTGGTTGACTGTCTGGTTATCGGTAATAAGTGAAACCAGCAGACGCCTCGTCGATGCAGAAAACCTACGAAATCCAAGACCGATTCATTGAGCCAGGTGATGCCAGTGGTCTGCTTTACGAACCGCTCTCTGACTCGGCCACCTTTGTCTCGACGAGGCGATACCATCTGGAGTTCAAAGGTCATGAGGCCGCTGCTGATGAGTTCGTGCGGGACACGCTGCTCGACCCGATCAGTCAGTCGCTGAGTCTGGGGGAAGGTGATGCGGTAGAGGGTGCCAGTTTTGTCCTCGAATATGGGATGAAGCCCGGTGCTCTCGATTTGGAGAAAGAAGCGATCCTCGCTCATTTTGCCGGGATTGAGGAACCGGGTTGGTCGCTCACCGGGCTAACGATTCAACAGCGGATCTATCTCTTTGATACACCGCCGGAATCGGCCGACCGATTCGTTCGCGATATCTGCAACGCGGCGATCCACCACTGGACCGTCATCCCAGCCGCCGACCATGCCTGAGACGATTCTCGATTCCATCGCCGACGCACCTGCCGATCATTATCGGGTGCTGAAAATTTCGGATCTCGACGGGCCGAAGTTGCTTGAGCTGAGCCAGTTCATGAAGCTCTCGCTGAGTGAGGAAGACATGCTCGCGGTCCAGGCAATCTACCGTGGATGGGATCGCGAGCCGACTGATGTCGAGCTTGAGGTGATCGCCCAGACTTGGTCTGAGCACTGCAAACACCGCATCTTCGGCGCAACGATTGAGCATCACAGCGATGGAGAAAGCGAGACTGTCGAGTCGCTCTTCAAAACCTACATCAAAGACGTCTCCGAGCGCATCTTCGAGTCCAAGCCTGGCTTCGTGCTCTCCGCGTTTCACGACAACGCCGGCTTTATCCGTCTCGACGACAAGCTCGCAGTCTGTCTCAAAGCCGAGACTCACAATCACCCCTCCGCGATCGAGCCCTACGCCGGGGCCAACACGGGTCTTGGCGGCGTCATCCGCGACATCCTCGGAGCAGGAAAGGGGGCCAAACCGATTGGCTCGCTCGATGTTTTCTGCTTCGGCGCGCCCGATACGGCGATGGACAATATCAAGGCCGACGACGTGATCCACCCGCTCGGGGTGATGCGCGGTGTCGTCCGCGGAGTCCGCGACTACGGCAACCGGATGGGAATCCCGACTGTCTCTGGTGCGATCCAGTTCGACGACGCCTACATTTACAATCCGCTGGTCTATTGCGGCACCGCTGGGGTCATTCCGCAATCTGACATCGACAAGGAAATGACCGCCGGTCTCAAGGTGATCGCGGTCGGTGGTCGGACCGGTCGCGATGGTCTTCACGGGGCCACCTTTTCCTCCGCCGCACTCGACACTGATAGCCACGAGGAAGACCAGCAAGCCGTCCAGATCGGCAACCCGATTGAAGAGAAAAAAGCTTCTGACTTCGTGCTTGCGGCTCGTGAGAAAGGTCTTATCGAATTCATCACCGATTGCGGGGCAGGGGGCTTCTCCAGCGCCTGCGGCGAAATGCTCGAGGAGTGCGGTGGCACGATCGATCTCGATCAGGTGAAACTCAAAGAGCCCGGTCTCGTCAGCTGGGAAATCTTCATTTCCGAAAGTCAGGAGCGGATGGTCCTCGCGGTCAAAGCCGAGTCGCTCTCCGATCTGCAGCGTCTCGCCGACCTCTACGAGACCGAGCTGACCGAGCTTGGCGAGAGCGACGGCAGCGGCATCCTCAAAGTGACCCACCATGGCAAGACCGTCTGCCAGCTCGATTGCTCGGCGCTCCACACCGCACCGACTCGCCATCTCACCGCTGAGTGGAAAACGACGACCAGCGCAGTCGAGCACCCCACGATCGAAAACGCCGGGGCCGATCTCCGTGATCTCTTCACCGATTTCGCGATTGTCTCTCGCGAGCCAATCATCCGCGAGTACGATCACGAGGTGCAGGGCAATACCGTCCTTAAGCCGCTCGCGGGAGCGACTGGCGATGCCCCCCAGGATGGCTCCGTCCTGCGCATCGACGGGAGCGACCAGCTCATGGCGATGGGCCTTTCGCTTTTGCCCGAATGGGGCAAAACCAATCCTCGCGCGATGGGCAAAGCCTGCGTCGACGAGTGCATCCGCCAGCTCGTCGCGATGGGTTCCGATCCCGACCGCATTGCCATCCTCGATAACTTTTGTGTCGGTAATCCCGAAGCCCCCGAAGAGCTCGGAGCGCTGGTCGAGACGGTCAAAGGCATCGCCGAGGGAGCCGAGACCTGCGGCGCACCCTTTGTCTCCGGCAAAGACAGTTTCTACAACTACTTCGAGACCGACGACGGGCCTGTCTCGATTCCGGTGACCATTCTCATCAGCGGGATGGGTATCGTCGAAAGTGACGAGCACGTCATTGGCTCTTCCCTGCGCCGTCCCGATAGCGTGCTCGCCCTGATCGGCTCTTCCAGCAATCGCCTTGGTGGCTCTGTTTACGCGCGACGTAATGGCATCGCTGGCGACCTTGTCCCTGACACCGATTTCGAAACCGCGATGCGCTGCTACCGTCAGTATCATGCTGCGGTTAAAGCAGGCTTGATCCGTTCCGCCCACGATGTCAGCGAGGGTGGGCTCGCCGTAACTCTCGCCGAGATGGCCTTCTCAGAAAAAGCCGGACTCGAGGTCTCGCTTGATGGCATACCCTCGGATGAGGCCCTGTCCAAAGCTGCCCTTCTTTTTGGAGAATCGCCCTCTCGCCTCATCGTCGAGGTCGCCCCGGCCGATCTCGCGCCACTCGCTGATTTGTTCGACGATCTCCCCTTCACCGTGCTCGGGCGCGCCGCCGGTGAGCATCGCAATCTCCGGATCGAGTGGGGACCCGAGGTCCTCGTCGACGAATCGATCACCGAGCTCAAATCGCTATGGAAGAACGGCCTCTCGCAGTATTACTAAAATTCCCCGGCACCAATTGCGACGCCGAGACGGCTCGAGCGCTCGAGGCCGTCGGTTTCGTTACCGAGGTGTTGCCGGTTGCCAATCTCAAAGCCTCGCGACTCGTCGGGGTCAGCGTGGTCGTTTTTTCGGGTGGCTTCAGCTATGGCGACTACGTCATGGCAGGGCGACTCGCCAAGCTCGTCACCCAGCAAAAGATCGGCGACACCCTGACCGAGTTCCGCGACAACGGCGGTTACCTCCTCGGGATATGCAACGGCTTACAGATCCTGACCCAGCTCGGGCTTTTGCCCCCCGGCAGTCTCGTCGAGAACACCAGCGCCCGTTTCCAGTGCCAGTGGGTCACCCTTGAAAACAAATCGCCGACCAGCCCTTTCCTTCAGGGTCTGCCCGAGCGGTTTGAATTTCCAATTGCCCATGCCGAAGGCCGATTCGTGACCGCCGAGGCGAGCGAAGCGACTGGCTATCTCGAAAATGGGGTTGCTGCCCTCACTTACGCCGATGAGATCAATGGCAGCTTCGAGCAGATCGCCGCGTTGCAGGATGAAAGTGGCCGAGTCTTCGGTCTGATGCCGCATCCGGAGCGTTTTTTAACCCCGCAAGATCATTACGACCCCGACTGGGGAGAGACCGCTAGCGAGCACGATGGCGAAAAACGCGGCATCGGATATTCCTTCTTTCGCTCCCTCTATAGTTCGGTAACGTCGCAGGACAGCGAATGAGCGACGAATTCACCTACAAAGCTGCTGGGGTCGATATCGAGGAGGCTGCCGCCCTCGTCGGCGACATCGGTGAGCTGCGTCGGCAGACCGAAGGAAAGCGCCAGCTGATGCAGTCTTTTGGATTGTTCGCGGCGAGCTACGATCTGAGCGACTACCAGGAGCCTGTTATTGTGACTGGTTGCGATGGAGTAGGCACCAAAATCGAGCTGCTCCTCGAGCACAACCTCCTCGAAATTGCCGGGAAAGATCTCGTCGCGATAAATGTGAACGACATTCTCACGACCGGCGGTGACCCTCTTTTGTTCCTCGACTACGTTGGCATTGGCCACATTGAAAAAGACAAAATCAAACGTCTCATCGGTGGCATGTCGGAGTATCTCGCGAGCTGTGATTGCATCCTCGCAGGAGGTGAAACGGCCGAAATGCCAGGCATCGTCCCCGATGGCGTCGTCGAGCTGAGCGGATTCTGCGTCGGCGCGGCCGAGAAACCAGAGCTGATCGATCCGGGCCGAATTGAGGTTGGCGACGTGTTGATTGGCTACCCGTCCGATGGCTTTCACGCCAACGGCTGGAGTCTCGTTCGGAAGATACTCCAGGCACATCCCGGACTGGTCGAGGGCGCAGAGCTAGTAGATTTACTCGCCCCGACCCGACTTTACCACGACGTCGTTGCTGGCCTTCGCACTGCGGCAGTCGACATCCGCGCGATGGCCCACATCACAGGCGGAGGTCTTCCAGAGAATCTCGAACGACTGCTCGGCGAAAAAGGCTGCCAGCTAGAGATACCGCGATGGGACTGTGGGGCAGTTGCTAAAGTCCTCGCCCACGTTGACGACGCCGAGGCGATCCGCACCTTCAACATGGGCTGGGGCTGGGTCGCTATTGTGCCTAAGGCTGAAGCCTCTTTGGCGTCACAGTTTCACGAAGGCGCTCGGGTTCTTGGCCATGTTACCGAAAGTGGTGGCGTACAGGTCTCTATCACCGCGAGCACCTGATCGAGCGAGTCTGCCGATGAGATCCTGTCACCGCACCCCCCGAGCATGAGCGATCCGATCCATCACGAGTGCGGCCTCGCATTCGTTCGGTTGAAAAAAGACCTCGCCTACTACAAGGACCGCTACGGCACCTGCCTCTGGGGCTTTCAGCGCCTCTATCTGCTGATGGAAAAGCAGCACAACCGCGGACAGGATGGCGTTGGGATCGGATGTTGCAAGCTCAACGTCCCGCTCGGCCAGCCCTACCTCTTCCGCGAGCGCAATGCGAAGCGCGACTCGCTTATCAAAGTGATGGAGGGTCGCATCAAATCGATCTCGCGATTGGAGCGCGAAGGGATCCTCAAATCGGACGATCCCAAGTCATTCAAACAACACTTTGATTTCGGCGGCGAAGTCCTCCTCGGGCATCTCCGCTACGGCACCTCTGGTGCCTTTGGCATTGGCGGCTGCCACCCTTATGTGCGGCGCAGCAATTACCCGACCAAGACTCTGATGGTTTGCGGGAATTTCAACATGACCAATGCCCGCAATCTCAATCACCATCTCGTCCAGCGCGGTCAACACCCGGTCTTTGACACCGACACCCAGACCGTGCTCGAAGAGATCGGCTTCCACCTCGACGAAGCCCACGACGCGATCTACCGACTCGAGCGCGACAGCGGAGCGGAAGGGACCGGCATTCCCAAAACGATCGGGGATGAGCTCGACCTCGTCCGCATCCTCAAGAAGTGCGGCGAGATTTGGGACGGCGGCTATGCCATCAGCGGAGTTGTCGGCAATGGCGACGCCTTCGTCCTTCGCGACCCCAGCGGGATCAGGCCCTGCCATTACTACGAAGACGACGAAGTGATCGCCTTCGCGAGCGAGCGAGCCCCGCTCATGACGGTCTTTAATGCTCCGTCTGACAAAGTCCATTCGCTGAAACCCGGGCACGTTGCTGTCATGAAATACAGTGGCGGGCTTGGTATTTCTCGGTTTGCAGCAGAGCGGGATTATCGCCCCTGCGCATTTGAAAGGATTTACTTTTCCCGCGGTAATGACCCCGATATTTATCGAGAGCGGATGGAGCTCGGGGCGCGCCTCGCCCCCGCTATTGTTGAGCGGATCGACTCCAATCTCGATAAGACTGTTTTCAGCTTCATTCCCAATACTGCCGAGGTCGCCTATCACGGGCTGATGCAGGGCCTCCGCGAGCACCGACGCAAACTCGTCCGCAAAGAAATCTGGTCAGCCAGTGAGGAAGGGCGCCTCAGCGAAGAGTTGCTCGACGACCTCATTTTAAAAGGCTGGCCTCGTGGGGAAAAAATCGCCCACAAAGACATCAAGCTCCGCACCTTCATTGCCCAGGAAAAGGGACGCGGACAGATGGTCTCTCACGTCTACGACGTCACCTACGACCAGATCGCGTCTGACGAGACCCTCGTCGTGCTCGACGACTCGATCGTCCGCGGCACCACTCTGAAGGAGTCCATCATCAAAATCCTTTCCCGGCTCAACCCTCGCAAGATCGTCATCGCATCGACCGCTCCTCAGATTCGATACCCCGATTGTTACGGGATCGATATGGCCTCGATCGGTAAATTTATCGCCTTCCAGGCCGCGGTGAATCTACTCAAGCGAACCGGTCAGCGCAACGTGCTGAACGAAGTCTACGACAAATGCCGCGCCGAGCTCGCCAAACCCGTCGAGAAAATGGGCAATCCGGTCAAAGCGGTTTACGAGCCCTTTACCTACGAAGAAATCTCGGCAGAGATCAGCCGTCTCGTCACCCCCGAAACCGGCTCGTGGAAGGGCGAAGTCGAGGTAATCTACCTCAACGTCGAAGAGATGCGAAAAGCGATCCCCACCCACAACGGAGACTGGTACTTCACGGGCGATTATCCGACGCCGGGAGGGTATCAAGTCGTTAACCAGGCGTTTATCGCCTATCAGGACAAACTCGGCGAACGACCTTACGATGTGTTGTTCTGAGGGGGTGAAGACTTGGTTTCCTCCCTGGAAAAGTCTCACTTTCCACGATCCAGGGTATCGCATAGACTCTTGCTATCATGGCAGTAATTGACCACTCTCCTATCGCCTCTTCTCCTAAGGTCCTGGGTGGCACGCTAGTTTTTGCTGGCACGAGAGTACCTGTCCAAACGCTCATTGACTACTTGAACGACGGCTTTTCACTCGATCAGTTTTTGGAGTATTTTCCGTCGGTCGCTCAGTCGGATGCAGAAGAATTTCTTCGAATGCTTGAGAGCAAGGAGAAATGAAGATTGTGTTTGATGAGAACGTCCCCTGGCCTATGCGAAAATTCCTCACTGATCACGACGTCACGACGGTTCAACGAGAGGGTTTGGGCGGAACCGAGAACGGGGCGCTCCTCGACCAATTGGATGGCAGGTTTGACGTTCTCATTCTCTGCGACAAAAATTTGCGATACCAGCAGAATCTGACAAACCGCTCAATCGCAATTGTGGAGCTTCCCACCAATCGGTGGCCAATCCTTGAGCAACTTAAAGTCGCGATTGTGAATGCCGTATCGGGGGCTTCTGCTGGGGTCTATATCGTAGTCGAAGATCCATCAACGGAAGAAAAAAGTCGCTCCTAACGCCTGAACCGTCGCGATTTCAAATCGCCATGATGATTCAAACATCAATCCAGAGTCGGCCATTCGGTGGTGCCTGCATAATTGTTTCACTTAACCCTATCAAGTCTGATAGCTAACCCTCTTAAGTCTCACACTCAACCCTACCTGCCCTCCATAGCCTTGGCGAAGGAGGGTTGACCCAGTGACCCAACCCTGTTGAATGAAAATACTAGTCGTCGGAAAAGGTGGCCGCGAGCATGCCCTGATCACTGCTCTTTCAGAATCACCGACCGAAACGGACATCTATTCCTTTCCCGGATCGGATGCTATTTTTGAGCTCGCGAAGCCAGCCGATGCCAGTGGTCTCCCGACCTTGATTGAGTTCATGAAGTCGGAGGCGATCGATCTTTGTGTGGCGAGCGAGGAAAGTTATCTCGTCCGAGACGAAGGTCTAGCTAACGCTTGTGCGACTGCCGGGATTCCATGTTGGGGACCCCCCAAAGAGTCTGCGCAGCTCGAGGCGAGCAAAGAGTTTGCGAAAGAATTTTTGATGCGCCATCAGATCCCGACTGGGGGATATGCTGCTGTCGAAACGATCGAAGAAGCGCGTCAGGCGATCGGCGGGCAATACCCGACTGTTTTAAAATTTGATGGCCTCGCAGCGGGCAAAGGGGTGGCGGTTTGTCCTGATGAGGCAGCCGCGGAGGCATTTCTTGGCGAGGTGTTAGGTGAGCGGAAATTCGGCCCTGGCCGACTGCTGGTCGAGGAATTCCTCGAGGGTCCCGAGATCTCAATATTCGCCAGTGTGGTGGACGATCAGTATCAGATCCTGCTCCCGGCCCGCGACTACAAGCGCATCTATGATTCCGATGAGGGGCCGAATACTGGAGGCATGGGAGCCGTCAGCTCACTGGAAATATTTTCAGGCGATCTGCGCGATGTCATCGAGAAAGAGATCGTGGCACCAACCATTGCCGGGTTGGTAGCCGATGGTCTGCCCTATCGGGGGTTTCTCTATTTCGGACTGATGCTTACAGCTGATGGACCGAAAGTTATCGAATACAATTGCCGCTTTGGTGATCCCGAGGCTCAAGCAGTTCTTCCGATGATTTCAGGCGATTTTGCGAGCTATGTCGCACGAGGGGCTCAAGGCAATCTCGATCAAAATCTGATTTCCTTTTCTGCTGGTTGGAGCGTGTGTCTCGTTTCTGCTTCGGCAGGATATCCTGCTTCCTCGAGGAGTGGCGACTTGATCTCAGGTCTCGAAGAGATCGAGGGCGCGAGAGTTTTCCATGCAGGGACAGCGCGTGGTGAGGTAGGCTATGAAACAGCAGGTGGTCGAGTCCTTGCCGTCGTCGCTGAAGGTGCCACTCGCGCAGAGGCGGTTGCTCGGGTCTATCGCGAGAGCGACAAAATCGCCTTCGATGGAATGCAGCGCCGCACTGACATCGGGGTTCGGAATTTTGATTGAGGTTCCTCAAGAATAGTGAGCCTCTCTTCCATATTCAT
>JBCCBR010000050.1:0-11757 GCA_039033935.1 Verrucomicrobiota bacterium | reverse complement strand
TGCAGAGCTTCTATTTTTTCTTAATCAACGGGGGATCAGCCGTCGCTTACAGAAATTCCGGGATGAGATGGCAAAACTTTTTCATCGCACGCTCGCCGATCTCTGCTTGCGATTGCCAACAATCTCGATTAAATATTATAATTAATGACCTTTAAGGTAAATTAATTTAAAATAAAACTGATTTTCTTCGGATCTTCTCTGTTCACAGAGATCCGGTTGCAATGGAAACAACTTTTCTAGAGGCAGGTTTGACGGTGATGGATCAAGAGTTCTTCCCTGGGAAGTTCCTCGTTTGGCTCCTCGTAGTCCTGTCGGTTCTCGGTTGGGTCCTGATCCTGAACGTTTCTTTGAATCGTCTCCGGCTGAAACGAGCCGATCGGGCTTTCACTCGGCGATTGCAGAATTCCGCCGAGACGCTCGAAGCGTACGAGGAAGGCCGCTCTTTTGAGCCGTCACCGAGGCAGGAAATTTACAATCGAGCAGCTGCCGAAGTCGGATTGCAGTTGTTGGGGCATCGTAGCCAGGTCGGCCTCTGCCACCGGGTTCGCGAAGCCGGTCGCCTCAGCGAGTCCCAGTTTCGAATGGTTTGCGAGGCTCTCGATAGTCAGCTTTCGGAGGTTAACGCAGCGTTGCAGCGTGAATTGCTCTCGCTCCGGATGGTCGGTCTTTTCGCCGGGATCATAGGACTCGTCGGTTTCGCCTGGTCGCTGATCGGTGGTTTTCTGAGCGGGGAGCCTGCAACACTGCAGGCGAGCATTTTCGGAGGACTAGCCTACATCGTTTTTGCGATTGCGGTCATGGTTCCGGCTGTCATTGCAGAGCTTCTATTTTTTCTTAATCAACGGGGGATCAGCCGTCGCTTACAGAAATTCCGGGATGAGATGGCAAAACTTTTTCATCGCACGCTCGCCGACCATGCGCCTCCCGTTGAAGCTCCTCTTCCCTCTGTTGATACGCCTGCCGAAGCCGAGCCTCAGATGCCGACACAACCAGTGGAGCAAGCACCCCGTCGCAGATACATATCGGTAAGAGATCGATTGTTTAGTCCAGACGACAGGGATCCCGAAAGCGACCTCCGCTCTCGCTATGCGCCTCCGATAAATCCGATCGCCCGCCAGGCTGCTGAAGCCTTGAGGAACTTCTCCTGATGCTGTGATCACCAGACGCATCTCTCCTACCCCCACCCTCTCTCTCCATTCCCCCCTCAGCGAATGAATCTCTCTTTCCAAACTGTTCTCGTGACCTTTGTGGTGGCAATGCTTCACCTGATCGGTCTGGCCCGGCTTGAAACCTGGCTCGAGACCCGACCTCAGACCGGCGAAAAATCCGTTTTGACGGTCGCCCGATCCGAACGCATCGAGACTGCCTCAAAGCCGGTCGGAGAATCCAGCAGCATAGCTGAGCAAACGGCCGGCAGCGGCGATCCAGCGACGCGATCAATCGAAACGGACCTGCGCGACCCATCATCGTCAATTGATAAAGCGGCGGTGACAGGTCAGGGCTCGTTTGCCGAATCACCCTCGTTCAGTGCCCTAAACGAACTCGAAATAGAAGCGCTTGATCCGGGAGAGCGCGTTACACGAGAAGACTGGCGGGTCAATCGAATCGAGCGTCCTCGCTCCGACGAGGTATTTGAGACTTCCGAGGAAGACCAGTCTCTGAGAATCTCACCCCAGGACAGCCTCAGGAGTGTTCGTCCCTTTCGCCCCACCAGATCTAATTGATCAGGCGCTAAATTCTCCCATCCGGAACCGTCCAAGGCTTCTTCCTCACTGGCAACAGTTTATCACGGTGGCGGAATCGCTCATTGCCGAGGCTTGCAAGGGGCATTAGCCTTCTCCGCTTCCTAGCTCCGCATGAATTTGCCGAACCAACTCACCGTCGCCAGATTGCTCCTTACGGTAGTGTTTGTGGCTTTGCTGTCGGTTTATGAATTGAGCTGGGGAAAGACGGCAGCCTTGGTCATTTTCGTGATCGCCGCGGTGACAGATTTTCTCGATGGGTATTTCGCACGGAAGTTGAACCTGGTCACCAACTTCGGCAAACTGATGGATCCACTTGCCGACAAAGTGCTGATGTGCGCCGGATTCGTGATGCTCGTTGAGCTCGGTCTGATTCCCGCCTGGATCGTGATAGCGATTTTGACACGGGAATTTTTGGTGACAGGCCTCCGTCTCGTCGCAAGCGCTGAAGGTAAGGTTCTCGCTGCAGAGAATCTCGGTAAATACAAAACTACCATCCAGATCGTGACGGTGATTTACTTTCTGGTCTTCCTCGCTGCGACGGAGCCTTATCTCGCATTCCTCAAGCCGTTGTTCGACGCCTTCTTCCTCGGACTCGACTTCCTCGGCCAGGTCCTGATCTGGCTGAGCCTTGCTCTGACCGTTCTGTCAGGTTGGAATTACCTCTGGAAAAACCGAGCGGTGCTTCGAGAAAGCTAATCGCTGCTTCCAGTCTGGAAACGGCCTTGAGCCGCAACTTGAGTCAAAACCTTGCGGTCAGTAGCCTAGACACGCCATGTTCCCGCGAATAGATGGGAAAATAGTATCAGTTTTTGCAGGCTGTAGCGTGGCAAAAATTTTGCAATCTGGCATCATATTTACCTACTCTGCGTATTTTGAAATTGGATGATTCGATACGGACTGGCACTCACGATTACTGCTGCGGCTCTCGTCAGTTGGGTCTGGTCGGTCGATGACGCGAGCAGTCCAGAGTGGTTTGAAAAGAAGATCCGCCCCGTCCTCGCCGAGAAGTGCTACTCCTGCCACTCGGCAACCGGGAAAAAGTTGAAGGGTAGTCTTCAGGTCGATCACCGCGAGCACCTCTTGACTGGCGGTGACACAGGACCAGCAATTCTCGGGACCGACATCGAGCAGAGCCTCCTCATCGAGGCCATTCGCTATGACAACCCCGATCTCGAAATGCCTCCGAGTGAAGAACTCTCGGATGAGGTGGTGGCAGACTTCGAAGCCTGGGTCGCGGCAGGATCTCCATGGCCTGACGAGCCGGTTCCGGTCCGGGGCGAAAAGCCGGGTGAGGAGAAATTCGATCTCTGGAAGCGTCACTCGGAGCATTGGTCGTGGCGATCGATTGATCCGGGAGTCGTGCCCCACAGCGATTCTGAATCGCATCCGATCGACGCCTACATTCACGAGGCTCTCGCCGAAGCGGGGTTGCGTTTTGCGAAGCCTGCGGAGAAACGATCGTGGCTACGGCGAGTCACCTTCGATTTGATCGGACTCCCGCCAACTCCTCACGAGATCGAGGCTTTTCTCGCCGACGAAACAGAGACAGCGCGTGCCAAAGTCGTCGATCGACTCCTGGCGTCTCCCCACTTTGGGGAGAAATGGGCTCGTCACTGGATGGACCTGATGCGCTATGCCGAGACCTACGGGCACGAGTTCGACTATCCGATCGACTACGCTCATGAATATCGCGACTACCTGATCCGGGCTTTCAATCTCGATCTCCCCTACGACCAGCTTATCCGCGAGCACGTCGCTGGAGATTTGATCGAAGATCCGCGACGGCACCTCACCAACGGCTACGCCGAGTCACCTCTCGCGACCGGCTTCTGGTATCTCCACGAAGCGACCCACGCTCCGACGGATGTGCTATCCGATGAGGCCGACCACATGGACAACCAGATCGATGTGTTTGGAAAAGCGTTTCTTGGACTCACGATTTCATGCGCCCGTTGCCACGACCATAAGTTCGACGCCATTTCGACGGCTGACTACTACGCTCTGACCAGCTACCTCCACGGCAGTGCCCGAGCCGAAACCGCAATTGACGTCGACGGTCAGCGTCAGTCGACCGCGCGTTTTCAGCGCGATAGCCTGACCGAGCTGGAAAAAGACTTTTCTTCGCCATCGATTTCCTCGATCGAACCCTACGCTGATGCGGCGCTTCGGCTGCTGGAAGCAAACCGAGCAAACATTGGCCCCTCTCTGACCGACTCCGAGACGGTGATTGCGGATTTTGAGAGTGGTTGGGGAGATTGGCAGGAAAGCGGGAGCGCCTTCAAAGGAGAGCCCCTCGATCGAGCCGTCGGAAATCAAAAACCGCTCGCAGGTCACGTTGGTTCAAGGGTTGCGAACTCCTATGCAACGGGAAGCGACCGAGCAACGGGAGAACTGCACTCCCCTCGGTTTGAGATTGAGGCCAGTTTCTTGAACTTCCGGGTTGGTGGAGGTCGCGGCGAAAAGACTGCTGTCGAGCTTTGGGTCGACGGAGAGCGGGTCGAAAGGGCTTACGGGGAAAATAGTTCACGACTCGTCCCAACTTCCTGGTCGCTGGATGCCTATCGGGGAAGGTCGGGCCAAATCCGGATTGTTGACCAGGAAAAGGGCGGATGGGGTCATGTCATCGCCGACCACTTCGTGCTCTCCAATTCGCCGATCGCAGAGCGAGGCACCGGTCTGATTCCACCTCAAGACGAAATCGCTCAGTTCGCCAAGCGCGAGGGGCTCAATGCTGAGCTGTTGGGACGCTGGACCAGCGCGATTGCCAAGGCTGAACCCAACCCAGCTGATCCGCTGGGACTCTGGTCAGCAAAACTCGGCGGCAAGGAGCTCAACGTCGAAGCACTCATCGCTCGCTCGACTTCGGACAGGGCTCATATCGTCGAAAATTCGAGTCTCTTTGCCGACTTCGGCGGCGAGTTTCTTCCCGCCGGCTGGACTAGCGATGGCGAGGCATTCGAACTGACGGGAGACACACCAGGATTGAGCCTCAGTCACATCAGCCCTCTTTCGATTCCGGACACGATTGATAGCTCGCTGCTGGGAGACGAGCGAGTAGGCACCCTGCGTTCACCGACATTCACGATCGACCAACGATTTGTCCACGTTCGCCTGCGCAGCGAAGAGGGATTCTGGCGGGTCGTGATCGACAACTACCACATGGCCAAATTCAATGGCCTGCTTTTTAACGGCACAATCCGAAAGTCGGAATCGACCGAAGACCGGCTCCAATGGCGGTCGCTCGATCTCTCCAAATATCAAGGCCACCGTGCCTATCTCGAATTTGTCGACAAAGGTGACGAAAGCTTTGTGATCGATGAAGTTCGGTTCTCGAACGAAGCGGCTCCGAAAACCCACTTCCATCCGGTGCTGCCCGCAGCAGCAGGCCGCTCCCATGCTGCCACCGAACACGAAGCGATCGCTTCACTGATGGGCCAGGCTTTGTTCCCCCTGCGCCCCGCCGATCAAGTCCTCGCAGACAACGTGGCCGAGTTGCGCGATCTGACTCAGTCTCTTCCCCGCCCAAGATTCGCTATTACCATGGCCGAAGGCACTCGGGAGAATGCCCGGGTCTATGTCCGCGGCAGCCATCGCAGCCTCGGCGAAGAGGTGCCCCCCCGATTTCTCGAAGCTCTTGGAGGTGAAGTCGGAGATCGCCTCACGCTTGCCGGTGAGGTCGCCTCGGCCGACAACCCGCTGACGTCTCGTGTGATCGTGAACCGGCTCTGGCATCATCTCTTCGGAGCCGGACTGGTGCCGAGTGTCGATGATTTTGGTCCGATGGGACAACAGCCAAGCCACCCCGAGCTGCTCGACTGGCTCGCGCGAGACTTCACTGACGGTGGATGGTCGATCAAGCGAAGTCTCCGCGAGATGGTTCTCTCGAAAACCTATGGCCAGTCGAGTCTGGCTCATCCTGAGGTCTCAGGCGACGCGATCGCCTCAGTCGACCCAACCAATCGCCTGCTTCATCGCATGCCAGTGCGTCGCCTCACCGCAGAAGCAATCCGCGACGGTATCCTCGCTGCCTCCGGGCGGCTCGATCGCAGTTTCCACGGTCCCTCCATTCCGACGCATCGGACTGCCTTCATGAGTGGGCGGGGAGCGCGTGGGAGCGGACCGCTTGATGGCGCTGGTCGCCGCACCATTTACGGTGCGACCTACCGCAATTTCCTCTCCCCCTTTCTCATGACCTTTGATATGCCGAATCCGTTTGGGCCAAAAGGTCGTCGCAGTGTCTCAAACGTCCCTGCCCAATCGCTTGCCTTAATGAACGACCCGTTTGTGATCGGGCAGGCCGAGATCCTCGCCGAGCGTGTCATGGGAGAGTCAGATGGCACTGAGGACCGCCTCAACCATCTCCATGAGCTCGTCACCGGCAACCAGCCCAGCGCCGCTCGCCTCGAGGTCCTCTCCTCTTTTCTGGCCGACTCCGAGACCTCGACGGGTGCCGATGATCGGCTTCGATGGGTCGATCTGGCTCATGCGATGCTGAACTCGAAAGACTTCCTCTTCCTCAGATAACCGATGCACTGCCAACGTTTTCAGCGCCCCTCTCTTTCTCGCCGCGATCTGCTTCAGCGCACCGCGATGGGCTTTGGTGCCGTCGCGCTCGAAGCACTCACCCGCGGCCATGCGACGGCTGCCCTGACCGGTGCAACGAGCCCACTCGCGCCGAAATCACCCCACTTTGCGGCGAAAGCTCGGAACGTGATTTTTCTCTACATGGACGGAGGTCCATCGCACGTCGACACCTTTGACTACAAGCCGAATCTGAACCGCTACCATGGACGGGATCCTCGGGACGTGATTGGCGAACTTGCCCCGACGCAGTTCGACAATGTTGGAAAAGTTCTTCGGCCGCAGTGGGATTTTCAACAGCGTGGCGAGAGTGGCAATTGGGTCTCGGATTTGTTTCCCCATCTTTCTGATCCCGAAGTGATCGACGAGCTCGCCTTTGTTAAGTCGATGACCTCGAGGTTTTCCGAGCACACGTCGGCAAACTACTTTCTCCACACCGGTTCCGGTCTTCAGGGGAGGCCCAGCATGGGAGCTTGGTTTGGTTATGGACTCGGGACAGAGAATCAGGATCTACCAGGATTTGTGGTCCTCAATGGTGGACTCATTCCACCGGGCGGGCTCGACTGCTTTGGTTCCGGTTTCCTCCCCGCAGCCTACCAGGGCTCGATCTTTCTGCCGCAGGATCAACCGATCGCGAATATCGCGCGACGCGAGGCCACTGCCGCGCAGCAGCGGCGCAAACTCGATCTCGTCGCGGCGCTTGATCAGGAGTCCCTCGCCGAGAGCGAGGCCGATCCGCAGATCGAAGCAGCGATTCAAAATTACGAAACCGCCTATCGCATGCAAACCTCGGTGCCCGATCTGATGGACTTGCGCGGCGAAAGCGAGGCGACTCGCAAACTCTACGGGCTCGATGCCAGCTTTGAGAACACTCGGACTTTCGGGCTGCAGTGCCTTCTCGCTCGGAGACTGGTCGAGCGGGGCGTCCGTTTTATCGAGCTGACCTGTCCTAACGGAAACGGCGACCGCTGGGACCAGCACAAAAGACTGATCGACGGTCACAACAAAAATTGCCAGACCATCGATCAGCCAGTCGCCGCCTTGATCAAAGACTTGCGCCGAACCGGGCTACTCGATTCAACACTGGTGGTCTGGGCCGGGGAATTCGGGCGCACTCCTTTTGCTCAGGGTAGCGACGGCCGCGATCACAATCCTTTTGGATTCACCGTCTGGATGGCAGGAGCCGGGATCAAAGGAGGTTCCTGCGTCGGCTCAACAGACGATTGGGGCTACCGCGCGGTGCAGGATCGGTTCGAGATCCACGATCTCCATGCGACGATGCTTCACCTCCTCGGAGTCGACCACACCCAGAGCACCTTCCGCTTCAGCGGTCGCGACATGAGGCTGACCGATGTCCATGGGCACCTCATGAAAGGGATCCTGGCCTGAGTCGTTCCGCTCTCCACTACTCGTCGATCACAACGATTGTGAAAACACTCGTCACAAAATGCTCCGATGGGGTGCAGATATCGAAGTCGCCCTTCCAGGTGCCCACTTTGACTGGGTTTAAAGTGAGGGTGAAGGTATGAGTCTCCTTCGGATCGAGTGTCTCTGAGGTCTCAAACGTTTCAAAACCGAAAATCGCCATCGGGCTGCGACTCACGGGCGGGTCGGTCGAGACGACCGAGAATCCGTCGAGAAATGAATCATAAATATCAATTCCCCCAAGCTCGAGGGTGCCGTCTGTCGGGTTGAGGACTTCGATCGCGAGCGTAAAAGTCTCGCCTAATTCCACCTCAGTCGGAGCGTCGATCGATACAACAAACTCCGGCTCACCCGCCTCGCTCCAGAAGTAGAGGGCCCCCACCACGATGCCCCAAAAAACCGTCGTCAGGGCAAACGTGACCACGGCGGTGACCAGAACAACAAGCCCACGATTCATGCCTTCTCGATCACGGCATAGGCGTTGTGATTGTGGATCGATTCGAAATTCTCGGCTTCGACTCGATACCAGGCGAGCCCTTCCTGGGCCTCGGATGCCGCTGCCACATTACGGACGAGGTCTTCCACGAAAACCGGATTGTCGTAGGCCTCCTCAGTCACAAACTTTTCGTCGGGACGTTTCAGCACGCTGTAGAGTTCGCAGCTGGCGCTCTTTTCGACGAGGCGGATGAGGTCCTCGATCCAGACAGGCTCGTCGGAAAATTTGACCGCAAAGGTGACGATTCCCCGCTGATTGTGAGCCCCTCGTGCACTGATCGCTTTGGAACAGGGACAAAGCGTGGTCACTGGGACTAGGACCGTAACGGTGAACTCGGTTGCCTCCGTGGAGGTGTCGACATCGAAGACAACCTCGTAGTCGAGCATCCCAACTTTTTCTGTGACTGGCGCGGCTTTCTCGAGGAAAAAGGGAAAGCGCAGTTCGACATGGGCGCGGTGGGCGTCGAGACGAGCGAGCAGCTCTGTCGGCAAGGCCGAAATCGAATGAACATCGAGGACTGGCCCGTGGGAATTGAGCACCTCGACGAAACGACTCATGTGGGTGCCCTTGTACTCTTTCGGCAGGTCGACCGCCATGGAAACTGTCGCGACGGTGCTCTGCACCTGATGGGCTTTGTCACGAATCTGGATTGGATACTTGAGCTCCTTTACCCCGACGCGATCGATTGCGAGGTTTCGGCTGTCGGGAGAGCTTTGGATGTCGGTTAGCTGTTCCATGGTAGCGGGTCTTGAGCCTACCGGCTTACCAGTCCGGATTCAATCCCCAGCGGGCAGCCATTGGCTGAAGCTCCGGCCGCATTGGCCAACGGTCGGGCTGGGGCTCCATCTCAGCGTTGCGAGAGCTCGCCCCTTTCAATTTCATGCACCCCTCGTTGTTTCCGATTTGGAAGATTTCCTCGACTTCTTCATGCGAGAGTCGCACATCGGGAAGACCCGCCAGATCACGAACCTTGTCTTCGACGGGACGAGCTGAATCGCCGGCCTCTTGGATGAAAGTCGGAGCGACGCTCATGACCGGTGTCTGGCTCAGATTCCAACAAGCTGAGAGCTGCAGCATCGAAAGACCGTGCCGGTCGGCGATCGGTCTCATCTTTTCCATTTTTGCGGCTCCCTGCTCGATCCAGCCTTCGACCCGGTAGGTGCGGTGGTCACCATCATTAAAAAGATGCCCCGGTTTGACATCGTCGTGAAACATCCCGCCATAGTCGACCACGCGAGTCAGCAGCTTGATATCAAACTCATTCGCGATGGGGAGAATGTAGCGCCCCGGCCAGGGCTCCATCGGGTTGAGAATGATCATGGCCCAGTCGATGTCCTCATGGAATTGCTCGAAGCAGTAGGCCATATCGATCGCGAAGCCATTGGCAGGTCCCGGCGCGACCCCGGTCTTCCGAGTGAGACCGGCTGTTTTGAGTCCTCGCATGCCTTCCCAGACCGCCGGGCTGCTGTAGCCGGTCGAATCGGGGTTGTGGAGCATCACGAGATCGAAGTAGTCGGTTTGGCACCGCTCCAGCGACCGCTCGGTCGCCCGCTTGAGATACTCAGCGTAGCCCTCCGGGCCGCGCAGGTCGGGGAGGGTAAAGCGCGCGTAGCCGCGCACTCCGGCGCGCTTCCCATCATAGATGTCGTGCCCGACCATCCCAACAAGGCAATAAGTCTCTCGCTCGTAGTCGGAGAGCGCGGTTGCGAGGAGCTCCTCGGAACGCCCGACCCCGTAGACATCGGCTGTGGCGAAGGTGCGGATCCCACTCTCATAGGCCGTCCTCACCAACTCAACCCAGCGATCCTCTTCGATACACTCTCCGAAATGCATGAAGCGCCCTCCGCTCCATGTGCCAAAAACTGTTTCTGTGACGTCCATTGCTTATGCTCGCGACGGGAGATGACGTCGTCAAGAAGTCGCAAGACGCAAGTTGATGAAATTCGAAGCTTCTAATCGCGCAAGGCAGCGCCATACTGACGACTGAATGGGTCACCTTTCTCCAATCGCGAAGAGCCAGCTTTATGGGAAGCTCGAGAAGTACGCTCGCAGCGGCATGGGCATGGAGCGGGCTTGCCAATCGCTGCTCGAGCAGCCGCGCTTGCCTGATGCCGAGGCAAAGATTTACAACGGTTTGCTGAGCGGTCTCAGCGAAGGAAAATCGATCGGAGGCTCGCTCGCCGAGGCGAGTGGTGATGTTTCGAAGCTGGAGAGCGAAGTGATCACCGCTTCGGAAAGCGGCGGCCAACTGGAAAAAGGGTTTCGGCACCTCGCCGATTATTTTCGGAGAGTTCATCGGACTCGTCAGAAAGTCCGCAAAGGGCTCGCCTACCCGATCGTCCTGATTCACCTAGCGGTGCCGATCTGCACCCTTGCGACGACTGCTTTTGCGAGCTTTTCTCCCGAGCGAATCTACGCAGAGCGAAGCATCTTTAGCGAGACCCTGCGACAGAGTCTAGTGAGCTTTGCCTGGCTCTACACGATTGCCTTTGTCGTACTCTTGGTCGGCTGGTTGATCTTCAAATTCGCTCACCACATTTCTTTCGCCGACGCGCTGCTCTCCCGAGTCCCACTAATCGGACGTGTGCATCGCATGCTCAGTCTTGAGCGCTTCTGCCGCGTCTTCGAAATTTTTCTACTTTCTGGCTCGACCATGAGTCAGGCACTTGGGAAAGCCGGTGCGGCTTCGGCAAGTGGGGCGATTCGCTCTGCGGCAAAGCGAGGGACTGAGCGAATCGAGCAAGGCAGCATCCTCGCCGATGTGTTTTTCCAGAACAAGGTAGCCTTCCCTTCAGACCTAGCTCGGGGAATCGCAGCAGCGGAGGAAACCGGGATGCTGGATCAGGAATTCGACAGTTGGAGTCTTTTCTATGGGGCCTCGGCCGAGGAAGCGATGGACAAGCTCGGAGAGTGGGTGCCGCGACTCTTCTACTGGGTCATCCTCGTGACAGTGGCCTACCTCATCGTCCGGTCTGCTATCGCCTACCGCGACCTCCTGATGGAGCTTATCGATTTCAGTTTCTGAAGAGCCCCGACCCGGTGCGATTCTTGATGATCGCCTCTGCCAGAACGAGATCGCCCGGAATTGTCACTTTCAAGTTTGGCTCAGAATTCTCCTCAAGAGAGACCGACCGACCGATCGTTTGGATTGCCGAGACCTCGTCCGTGACACTTTCGCCCGAGGCTGCGATTTCATCGTAGGCCGAGATCAGGAGCTCGCGCTGAAAAATCTGGGGAGTTTCCATCGCCCAGAGATTCTCTCGTGAAATCGATTCCTCGACCTGGCCGGCGGAATCGGTGCGTTTTACCGTATCGACGACTCGGTGGGCGAGGCTCGCCGCCCCATGATCCATCGCTCGGAGAGCACAGCGCTCAATCGCGGCTGGGGTCACAAGCGGTCGAGCGGCATCATGCACGGCAATAAGATCCAAACGGGACGAAACCCGCGAGATGCCTGCGGCGACGGAATCGTGCCGCTGCTTTCCTCCGGCGATGCAGCCGCTGAAATTG